>NZ_JBNGCU010000001.1:0-46493 GCF_049974945.1 Methanocrinis sp.
TCACCCAAAAAGCGAGTGGGTAGGGCAAAACCGCCTCAAACGCCCTGCAGCAAGCTGCGGGGTGCTCCGCCGCAGCTTGACTTATTCAGTCCCTCGGCGGTCCTTGGTACTGGTCCTCACTTTCCACGGGTCGGGCAGCTTCCGAGATCATCGATCCCAGGAGGAGCCCGATGCCCGATCTTCAATGCTCGATGCACAATGCACAACCTTTATATATAACGTCGATATTTAGACATTATAGTACAGAATCATACATTATGGTGATCATATGAGATATCTCCAACAGATCGTGGAGGGGAGGGACCTATCCGTCTCTGAGGCGGAGGCCCTCCTCGGCGAGATCTTCAAAGGGGCGACCGACGCCCAGATAGGGGCGCTCCTGATCGCCCTCAAGACGAAGGGCGAGTCGGCCTCGGAGATCGCGGGGCTCGCCAGAGCCATGAGGTCCTCAGCGATCCGGATCAGCCCCCGGGTCTCAGGACCCCTCGTCGACACCTGCGGCACCGGCGGCGACGGGACGAACACCATCAACGTCAGCACCGCCGCGGCGATCGTCGCCGCATCCTGCGGCGCCTTCGTGGCGAAGCACGGAAACTACGCCGTCAGCTCCGACTGCGGAAGCGCCAACGTCCTCTCCGAGCTGGGCGTCGAGGTCGCCCTCCCGCCCGAGAGGGTCTGCGAGAGGATCGAGACCCTGGGGATCGGCTTTCTGCTCGCCCCCCTCTTCCACCCCTCCATGAAGCGGGTCGCTTTCATCAGAAGAGAGCTCGCCATGAGGACGGTCTTCAACATCCTCGGCCCCCTCACCAACCCGGCGGGAGCGAGGTTCCAGGTGATGGGTGTCTACGACCCAAACCTCTGCGAGAGGCTCGCCGCCTCCCTCCAGATCCTGGGGGCGGAGAGGGCGATGGTCGTCCACGGGTCTGGGCTCGACGAGATCACGAACACTGGCCCGACCGCGATCTCGGAGCTGAACGGCGGGGGCTTGAGAAGCTACACCGTAGTCCCCCAGGACTTCGGCTACGCCCGGGCAGCCCTGGAGGAGATCAGGGGAGGAAGCCCCGAGGAGAACGCGAGAAAGCTCGTGGAGATCCTCTCCGGAGCAAAAAATCCGGGAAGGGATATCGTGGCCATGAACTCCGGAGCCGCCCTCTACGTCTCCGGGATCGCCGATACCCTATTTGATGGCGCGAAGATGGCAGAGGAGGCGATCGACTCTGGAAGGTCCCTGGAGACTCTGAAGAGGATGGTCCGCTCCGGCGGCAGCCCCCAGAAGCTGGAGAGGTTTCTGTGACCAGGGCCAAGATCTGCGGCCTAAAGGACGCCTGCGCCCGGGACCTCGCCGTCGCCGCGGGCGCCGACGCCGTGGGCTTCGTGGTGGAGATCCCCCGGTCGAAGAGGTGCATAGGGCGGGAGGAGGCCAGAGGCCTGATCGAGGGGCTTCCCCCCTTCGTCTCCAGCGTCATCGTGGTGGAGCCCGAGTCGGTCGCAGAGGCGTCGAACCTCGCCCTGGAGATCAACGCCGACGTGATCCAGGTCAACGATTCGCTTGGATTTGAGGATCTCTTGGTCCTCAAGAAGATGGTGCCTCAGAGGCTGGTGGCAACGGTCCCGGCAGAGCCGGGCCTGTTGGATCGCGCCCTTCAGATGGGAGAAGTCGCCGACGCCCTCCTCGTCGACAGCCTCGAGGGTGGAAAGCTCGGCGGGACCGGCACCGTCCACGACTGGAACCTGAGCGCAGATCTGGTGAGAAAGGTAGGCCTTCCGGTGATCCTGGCGGGAGGGCTGAACCCGGAGAACGTGGCCGAGGCCATAGGCGCAGTCCGTCCCTACGCGGTGGACGTATCCTCCGGCGTCGAGACCGACGGGAAGAAGGACCCAAGAAAGATCGAGGCCTTCCTGGAGGTGGTGAAGAGTTGCCCGCAAGAGTAGACTATTTCCCCGATAGCTTCTCGGATGGGCCGAAGACGGGACCTCTCCCCAGGCTCTTCGATGTATCGGATCTCGTCGACCCCGGGGCCCCCCTGAGCCTCTACTGCGCCCTGCGGCAGGAGAGGTACCCCTTCCTCCTGGAGTCGGTGGAGAAGTCGGGGCAGAGGGCGCGGTTCTCCTTCGTAGGATCAAGCCCCGCAGCCGTGGTGACCGTGAAGGAGAGGCGCTTTGATCTTGAGATCCTCGACTGCGGAAGGGGGCTTGAAGATCTGATGGAGAGGAGGCTCGCCTCTTCCGCGGTGATCGAAGATGCCGGCGACAGGTCCCTTTTCGCCGGCGAGATCAGAGACGGCATGGACCTCTTCGACCTCCTCCGGTCGGCCCTGCCCGCAAGCTCCGGACCCTCCAGGTTTGGAAGGCAGGCCTTCCTGGGGGGTGGGATCGGCTACCTCGCCTACGACCTGGTGGGCGAGAGGATCAAGAGGCCCTCGGCCTCCCCTAAGCCCGACGCGAAGTTCGGGATATTCGAGAGGAGCTTCATCTTCGACCACCTCACGGGAAAAGTCTGTCTCGCGGTGGCGCCCCTGGTCCCCGAGGCCGATCCGGACGGGATCGCCGCGGAGGCGACAGACCGGCTCAGAGACATCGAAATGAAGGAGCCGGAGGCGGGAGATCTCCGGCCGATATCCGTCGAGTCCGATCCCGCCGGGCCCTTCGAGGAGGCGGTACTAGAGGCAAAAGAGCACATCCTCGACGGCGACATATTCCAGGTGGTATTGTCCAGAAGGACGAGGGTCTTGCTCGGAAACCCCGACCCCGTCCTCCTCTATCGGAGGCTGAGGGAGATCAACCCCAGCCCCTATACCTACATCTTCGAGTTCGGAGACCACGCCCTGGTGGGGGCGTCTCCGGAGACCCTCTTCAGCCTTCGCGATCGACAGGTCACGACTAACCCCATCGCCGGGACCTGTCCCCGGGGAGGAAGTCCCGAGGAGGACGACCTCCTCGCCGCGAGGATGCTGGAGGACGAGAAGGAGAGGGCAGAGCACGTTATGCTCGTCGACCTGGGGAGAAACGATGTCCGGTCAGTATCGAAGGCGGGTTCGATCCGGGTGGAGGATTTCATGTCAGTCCTGCGGTACTCTCACGTCCAGCACATCGAGACGACGGTCCGGGGGACCCTCCGGGACGAGTGTGATTCGTTCGATGCGGCGAGGGCCATATTTCCGGCGGGAACCCTCTCTGGAGCCCCCAAGATCCGGGCCATGGAGATCATCGACGACCTGGAGGGGACGGCGAGAGGGATCTACGGCGGCGGTGTCGGCTACTTCTCCGCCGACGGCTCCGCCGACTTCGCCATCGCCATAAGAAGCGTGATCATCGAGGGCGATCTGGCCCTCGTCCAGGCGGGGGCGGGGATCGTCGCCGACTCCGACCCCCATCGGGAGTTTCTGGAGACGGAGCGGAAGATGGCTGCCATGAAGCGGGCCCTGGGGGTGGAGCTGTGAGGGGAAAGACGATCCTCTTCATCGACAACCAGGACTCCTTCGTCTGGAACCTGGTCGACTACGTATCCCAGTTCCATCCCCAGACAGAGGTGGTGGCCAACCGGATCGAGCCCTCTCGGGTGAGGGAGATCGACCCCCTGGGAATCGTGATCTCGCCGGGGCCGGGCCATCCAGCAAACAAGAGGGATATCGGCAGCTGCATCGAGATCATGAGGCGGTTTGAGGGGACGCCGATCCTGGGGGTCTGCCTCGGCCACCAGGCGATCAACCTCGCCTACGGGGGTACGATCAACAGGACGACCCCGGTCCACGGCAAGGCCTCTGCGATCTTCCACGACGGCCGGGGTATATTCCGGGGGCTTGATAACCCCCTGAAGGGAGGTCGCTACCACTCCCTGGCCGTGGAGAAGCTCGCTTCACCCCTGGGGATCTCGGCCCTCACCGCCGAGGGGGTGGTGATGGGGGTGAGGCATAGAAGCCTTCCCCTGGAAGGGGTCCAGTTCCACCCCGAGTCGGTCCTGACGCCCCAGGGAAAGAGGCTGATCTCCAACTGGCTGGAGGGGCTGGACCTGTGACCTCAGAAGTCGTCAGGGAGATCCTGAGAGAGACGGAGGCGAGGCTGGCAGATCTCCCAAAGGCCGACCAGAAGAGCCGCGTCCAGGTCGCCGATCCTCGGGACCTGGCGGCCCAGGCCGGGACCCTCCGTTCCAGGGGGATAACCCCCATCATAGCCGAGATCAAGCCTCGGATCCTGAATCGAGCCCTCACCCCCCGGGAGGTGGCCTCGATCTCCAGAAATTACGAGGATGACTGGGCCTGCGCCATCTCTGTCCTCACCCAGCCGACCTACTTTTTGGGGTCCCCGGAGAACGCTCGGACGGCGAGGAGGGCGGCCGGCCTTCCCATCCTCAGAAAGGATTTCATCCTGGACGAGAGGCAGCTCGACGAGGTCGAATCAGACCTGGTCCTCCTCATCGCCGCCTTCTCCAAGCCCCTGGACGGCCTGGTGGAGGCGGCCCTCTCCAGGAATATGGAGCCCCTGGTGGAGGTCCATACCGAGGAGGAGCTTTTGGCCGCCCTCAAAACCGACGCTCGGATGGTGGGCATAAACAACAGGAACCTCGCCACCCTGGAGGTGGACCTGGAGACATTCGAGCGGCTGGGGCCGCAGGCCAAGGACTCGGGCCTCTTTGTGGTGGCCGAAAGCGGCATAAATTCCCGAGAGGACGTCCTGAGGATGGAGGAGGCCGGGGCCGACGCCCTCCTCGTCGGAACCTCTTTGATGAAGGAGCCAGAGCTCCTTTCGGCCCTCAACGGGATGGTCCGTCCCTGAAAGCGGGCTGGAGAATCCGAATTATGCTAAAAATCGTAGATTCACTTGGAGCGGATGATATTTGATGAAGATCACAGCAAGGTCAGATACGAGATTCGGGAGGTACGGCGGCCAGTTCGTCCCCGAGACCCTGATGCAGCCCTTGAAGGAGCTGGCCGAGGCCTACAGCCGCCTCAAAGAGGATCCGGAGTTCAGGCGGGAGCTCTCCGGCCTTCTCGCAGACTACGCAGGGAGGCCTACCCCCCTCTACCTAGCGCGGTCCCTCTCCCGGGAGCTGGGCCTAAAGGTCTATCTGAAGAGGGAGGATCTGGTCCACGGAGGGGCCCACAAGCTGAACAACGTCCTGGGACAGGGACTGGTGGCGAGGGAGATGGGAAAGACCAGGCTGATCGCAGAGACCGGGGCGGGGCAGCACGGCGTCGCCGCGGCGATGGTTGGGGCGAACCTGGGCCTGGAGACCGAGATCTACATGGGCGAGGTGGACATCGAGCGGCAGAAGATGAACGTCTACCGGATGGAGCTCTTGGGCGCGAAGGTGATCCCGGTGAGGTCGGGGTCGAGGACCCTCAAGGACGCCATCAACGAGGCGATGAGGGACTGGGCGGGAAGCTACGAGGAGACCCACTACCTGATGGGGACGGTGGCCGGAGCCCACCCCTACCCCCTGATGGTGAGAGAGCTTCAGAGCGTCATCGGGACCGAGGCGAGAGATCAGATCCTGGCAGCGGAAGGAAGACTGCCCGACTCCGTCGCGGCCTGCGTCGGAGGCGGGTCCAACGCCATGGGGATCTTCTCGGGCTTTCTGAACGACGAGGTGAAGCTCGTCGCCGTCGAGGCGGGAGGGAGGGGAATCTCCTCCGGCGAGAAGATCGCAGACCACGGGGCCTGTCTCAACTTCGGCCAAGAGGGGGTCCTCCACGGGGCCCTGACCAAGATACTCCAGGACCCCCACGGCCAGATCCTGGAGTCCTACTCCGTGGCCGCAGGCCTCGACTATCCCGGGGTTGGGCCGGAGCTCGCCCACCTGGTCGAGGTCGGCCGGGTCAGCCCCGCCATCGCCGACGACAAAACCGCCCTGGAGGGGTTCAGGCGGCTCTCGGTCCTGGAGGGGATCATCCCTGCCCTGGAGTCGTCCCATGCCATCGGCTACGCCCTCAAAAAACCCGAGGCCCTGGGAGAGCTCGCCATAATCAACCTCTCGGGGAGGGGCGACAAGGATCTGGCGACGGTTATGGAGTTTGAGAGGGGGGCGGGGAGATGAAGCTGTCCGAGGCCTTTGAGAGAAGGCCGCTTCTCATCGCCTACATCTGCGCCGGTGACCCGAACCCCGAGGCGACAGTGGAGATGGCAGAGCTTCTGGCGAGGGCGGGGGCCGACGTCGTGGAGCTCGGCCTGCCTCACTCCGACCCCATAGCCGACGGGCCGGTCATCCAGGCCGCGGCCCAGAGGGCGATCGAGGCCGGGATGGACACCGACCTCTACTTCGAGATGGCCTCTCGGATCAAAGCCGACCTGCCCCTGGTCTTCATGGGCTACTACAACATGATCTATCAGCGAGGGCTCGAGAAGTTCGCCACCGACTGCGCCAAAAGCGGCATAACGGGCCTCATCGTCCCCGACCTCCCGCCGGAGGAGGCGGGCCCCCTGAGGGAGGCCTGCGAGCGGGCCGATGTGGACCTGATATACCTCGTCGCCCCCAACACCCCCGCAGAGAGGATACCCCTCATAGCCGAGAGCTCCAGCGGCTTCCTCTACCTGGTGGCGAGATCGGGGGTGACCGGAGCGAGGGCCGAGGTCCAGGAGTCGACGAAGGCCCTGATCGAGAGAGTCAAGACCGACCTGCCCAAGGCCGTGGGCTTCGGGATATCGACGCCGGAGCAGGCGGCGGAGGTGATCCGGGCCGGGGCCGACGCCGCCATCGTCGGGTCCGCCTGCGTCGATCTGATATCGAGAGGCGACCTGGCGGGGCTGGAAGAGCTGATCAGAGGGATGAAGGCCGCGATCAGGGAGGCGAGGCAGATCGAGGTTGTGGCCAGGATCTGAGACCTTCTTTATTCCTTATGGTTATATCGGCTCTCTCGATCTCGGGGTTCTCCCTCATGGAGAGGGATATCCTCTCTCGGTCCAGGTCCACCTCCAGGACGGTGACCTTCACCTTCTGGTGGGCCCGAACCACCTCAGCCGGGTCCCTGACGAACCGGTCGGCGAGCTGGCTGATGTGGACCAGGCCGTCCTGGTGGACGCCGACGTCGACGAAGGCGCCGAAGGCGGCCACGTTGGTCACCGTCCCCGAGAGCCTCATCCCGGGCCGGAGGTCCTCCATCCTCGCAACGCCCGGGATGAAGCTGAAGAGCTCAAACTCCCGGCGAGGGTCCCGGCCGGGCTTGGAGATCTCCTCCAGGATCTCCTCGATGGTGGGAAGATTCGCCCTCTCGGAGACGTACTTTCCGGGGTCGATCTTTCCTTGGAGGGCGGGGTCTTCCATCAGCTCTCCGACGGAGACTCCCAGGTCTTCCGCCATCGCCTCCACGATCCCGTAGCTCTCGGGATGGACCGCGGAGCTGTCCAGAGAATTTTCTCCGCCTCTTATCCGAAGAAAGCCCGCAGCCTGCTCGAAGGCCCTCGGGCCGAGGCCGGGGACCTTCAGGAGCTCCTCCCTCGACCTGAAGGGTCCGTGCTCTTCTCTATAACGGACGATCGATCCCGCCAGCCTCGGCCCGAGCCCCGATACCCGGGACAAAAGCTCTCTGCTCGCGGTGTTCAGGTCGACCCCCACCGCGTTGACGCAGGCCTCCACCACGTCATCGAGCTTCCTCTTCAGGGCCGTCTGGTTGACGTCGTGCTGGTACTGGCCCACGCCTATCGATTTCGGATCGATCTTGACCAGCTCCGCCAGAGGGTCCATGAGCCTTCTGCCGATGGAGACGGCGCTTCTGACCGTGGCGTCCTGGTGGGGAAACTCGTCTCTTGCGCATTTGGAGGCCGAGTAGACGGAGGCTCCGGCCTCGTTCACCATCACGATGGGAAGATTGCCGGGGAGCTTCAGCTCTTTTAGAAACTGCTCGGTCTCCCTCCCGGCGGTCCCATTTCCGACGGCGATGAACTCCACCCCGAACTTTCTGCAGAGCTCTGCGATCTTATCGGCCGCCTTCCGGCCCTCTTTTTGGGGCGGGTGGGGGTATATGACGTCCTTTGCGATCAGGGACCCCTGCCGGTCGAGGACCACCACCTTGCAGCCGGTCCTAAACCCCGGATCTACGGCCAGGACCGTCCTCTCTCCCAGGGGCGGCTCCAGGAGGAGCTCTCGGAGGTTTCTCGCGAAGACCTCCATCGCCCTCTCCTCGGCCCGCTCCCCCAGGATGGAGAGGCTCTCCCTCTCCATGGAAGGGAGAAGGAGCCTCCTGTAGCCGTCTTCGACCGCGAGCCCGACCTCCTCGCAGGCGGAAGAGGCGGGGCCCTTCCCCCTCCTCCTGAGGAAGAGCGCCTCCAAGATCGCTGATGCCCCCTCCATGGGCGGCTCGACGTGCAGGATCAGAAAGCCCTCTTTTTTGCCCCTCATCATGGCCATCGCCCTGTGGGACGGCACCCTGGCGAGGGGCTCAGACCGGTCGGCGTAATCCCGGTACTTCGCGCCCTCCCCCTCCAGCTCTCCGGAGGCCTTCGACCGCAATACCCCCCGGGAGAGGAATAGGTCGCGCATCTTCGACCTCGCCTCCGGGTCCTCATTGACCCTCTCGGCGATGATGTCCCGGGCACCGGCCAGGGCATCCTCGATCGAAGAGACCCCCCTCTCCGGATCGACAAAGCGAGCCGCCTCGGCCCGGGGATCGATCTTGCCCTGCTCGAAGATCAGCTCCGCCAATGGCAGCAGCCCCTTCTCCCGGGCGACGGAGGCCCGGGTCCTCCGCTTGGGCCTGAAGGGTAGGTAGAGGTCCTCCAGGACGGGAAGCGTCTCCGCGGCCAGGATCCTCTTCTCGAGGTCGCAGGTGAGCACTCCCCTCTCTTCAAGAGACCTCAGGATGGAGGCACGCCTCCGGTCCAGCTCGACGTATTTCTCGGCCAGGTCCCGGACGGAGGCGATGGCCACCTCGTCAAGGCCGCCCGTCGCCTCCTTTCTGTACCGGGCGATGAAGGGGATGGTCTTGCCCTCGGAGAGGAGCTTCGCCGCAGCCCTGACCTGGCCTTCCTTCAGGCCGAGCTCAGCAGCGATCCGGGAGATGTGAAGCTCGTTCATGCTCGAAGCTCGAAATTTTAGACTCTCCTCTTGTTCGTCCGCCCCTTCTTCACCTCGAAGATGTAGGTCTTATCCTCTTCGAGCTCGTGCCAGAGGTTTCTGTAGTAGTCCTCCTTCCACTCCGCAAAGCCGTCATCGAACCCCGGGTCCCTCTCGTCGATGTGGATCAGAAAGCCCCTCTCAGAGGAGGGGGCGCAGAGCTTCAGCTTCTCCATGCTGCTCTTTATCCTCGACCGGTCGTAAGGCTTGATCTCGTCACCGACTCTGGTGATGGTCAACGGCTCGATCACCACCAAGCACTCCTCACCCTTGAAGATGGAGATGGCCGGTTTGGCGTCGCCCAGGGGATGGTTGATCAGCATGGTCATGATCTTGTTTTTATCTGTATGAGCCCGCAGGTGGTGGTAAAGGGAGGCCAGAAGATCGTCCTCGCTCTTTATCTTTCCATTGCGGAAGTCATCCACCGACCCCTTGAACGCGTCCACGACGCTTCGCTCGAACTTGCTCACCCTGGCAGACATCTCTCATACTCCTCCGCTTCAGGCCAGTGGGTTTCCAAACTACAAAAGACTAACTTGGGACTGACTACAAAAGACGAAGCTTGCTCTTGCCAGAACCATACCTAAGCCTTCACGGAAGGTTTTTCATCCATCCGGGATGGTAATGGCTGAGAGATCCAGGTGAAGAAGTCGATTAAACCGTCCCCAAAATGCGACCAGGGAGGGGGCCAGATATCAGATGAAAGAAGACGTGGAGGGGCCACTGAACTCCTCGACCTCATCGTCATCGGAGCGGGTCCCGCCGGCCTCTTCTGCGCCGCGAGCGCCTCCGGCGATGGCGTAAAGGTTCTCGTCCTGGAGAAGAAGAGATCCCCCGGCCGAAAGCTCCTCGTCTCGGGCTCGGGCCGCTGCAACATAACCCATGACGGGGAGATCAGATCATTCCTTGACCACTACGGAGATGCCGGCCGTTTCCTCCGCCCCGCCCTGCTGGGCTTTACAAACCGCGACCTGGTCGCCTTCTTCGAGGATAGGGGCCTTCCCATGATCAGAATGGAGGGCGGCAAGCTCTTCCCCGAGACCCAGAGGTCAAGGGACGTCCTGGAGGTTCTCGTCGAGGAGTGCGAGGCTCAGAAGGTCGATATCAAGGGCGGCAAAACGGTGACGTCGGTCGAGAAGTTGGGAGAAGGAGAAGTCGAAGGTGGCGGGAGGTTTCTGGTGGCCTGTGGAGATGAGAGGCATCGATCCCGGCTTCTGGTCATAGCCTGTGGAGGGCGCTCCTATCCCGCCACCGGCTCCACCGGCGACGGCTACAGCTTCGCCAGAAGCCTGGGCCATTCCATCGCCGAGATCGGGCCCGCCCTCACCCCGGTCCGCATAAAAGATTACCCCTTCTCGAAGCTCGCCGGGATCTCCCTTACGAGCGCGAGTATCTCGATCTTCAGGGGCAAGAAGGTGAAGGAGCAGAACGGAGACGTCCTCTTCACCCACCAGGGACTCAGTGGCCCAGGGATCCTCGACCTATCCAGGAGCATTCGGGCCGGGGACGTCCTGAGGGTATCATTTGTAGGGGACAAGAATAGGGAGGATCTGGAGCAGTGGCTTCGAGATAGGTCCCAAAAGGACGGCGCTCGAAATCTGAGGTCGGTATTGGCGGACCTGGGCCTTCCCGCCAGGCTCGCGGCGAGGGTCCTTGAGATCGTGGAGATTCCTCAAGACCTTAAATGCGCCTCGATGACGAGAGAGATGAGGATCGGCCTTGTCGACCGTCTTTCCGGCTTTCCACTGGTGGTGGAGGAGCTCGGCGGCTTTGATTCGGCCATGGTCACCAGGGGCGGCGTGAGCTTGAAGGAAGTCGACTCGAAGACGATGGAGTCGAAGCTCGTCGATGGTCTTTACTTCGCAGGAGAGGTTCTGGACGTGGATGGTGACACCGGCGGCTACAACCTCCAGGCCGCCTTCTCCACGGGGATCTTGGCGGCGAGGAGCATACTAAAGCGATTGTCAGATCAAGAAGGCGCGCAGTGAGTGTTAAGCGAGGATGGGGGAGGCTCGAAATGGACGATCTCAGAGCATATGGAAAGCCGCCCTTCAACGTAGTCGTCGTCCACGGCGGTCCGGGAGCTCGGGGAGAGATGGCTCGGGTGGCGCGGAGGCTCTCAAAAAGAAGGGGAGTCCTGGAGCCGCTCCAGACGGCGACCTCGGTTCATGGACAGGTCGAAGAGCTGAAGGCGGTTCTGGAGAAGGAGGGAGATCTTCCTGCAACGCTTGTAGGCTTTTCCTGGGGTGCTTGGCTATCTTTCATATTTGCCGCCAGCTATCCGGCAATGGTCGAAAAGCTGGTCCTCGTCGGAAGCGGCCCCTTTGAAGAGAAGTACGCCGCCAGAATAGCAGAGACCAGACTGAGCCGCCTGAGCTTGGAGGAGAGGGCTGAGGTCGAGTCCATCGTTCAAATCCTGGAAAGCTCAGAGAACGTCAGGGCGGAAGAAAAGAACGCAGCGATGACGCGGATGGGAGCGCTATTCTCCAAGGTCGATGCATACGACCCGGCGACATCCGAATCAGAAGATGTTGATTGCCGTGCTGACGTATTTCAGGGCGTCTGGAAAGAAGCTGCGGAATTGAGGAAGATCGGGAGGCTCCTGGAGCTGGGAGAAAAGATAAAGTGCCCCGTGGTTGCGATACACGGAGACTATGACCCCCATCCAGCATTGGGTGTTGAGCTCCCCCTTTCGGCCGTTCTGAGGAGCTTCAGGTTCATCCTCCTCGAGAAATGTGGGCATGCTCCGTGGATCGAGAAGGAAGCGAGCGAGAAATTTTATGAGATCCTGGAAAAAGAGTGGGAATGACGTTCATCTTAGTGCTTTTCACCTCCAGACCCTCATCTCATCGTCATCTATATCTGGCTCAAAAAACAAAGTATCTGGCATACCCAGAGTGATTCATTTTGAGATCGCCATCGACGAGCCCGACCGTGCAGTGAAGTTCTATTCCGAGGTATTCGGCTGGAAGGTGGAGAAGTGGGGGCCGGTAGACTACTGGTTGGTTCAGACCGGCGAGGGTCCCGGGATAGACGGCGCCCTCAAGATGAGGGAGAGGCCGCATGAGAGCACCACAAACACCGTGGAGGTTCCTTCTCTTGAGAAGTACATGGAGAAGGTCGTCGAGAAGGGGGGCGAGGTGATCTCTGAGAAGATGACTATACTCGGCTACGGATACTTCGCTTATTGCAAGGATACCGAGGGGAACGTCTTCGGCATAATTGAAAGCGACGAGTCTGCCCAATGAGGCAACCGCCGCTTGCAAAAATGGTATTTTCTAGGGTTAGCTCCCGCCGACAGCGAGAAGCCACCACAGATCGGTTTCAGTCCAGCACCTCGTCCTCCTTTTTCCAGGAAGGGCGTACGATGCAGAGGAAGGCAAGAGGGCCGTCGCCCCGGTTTTCGATATGCTGCATCGAACCCGGCGGGATGTATATCGCCATGCCAGGGCCCACCTTTGCAGACTCGCCCTCGATCGTCATCCTGCCCCTTCCTTCCAAGATGAAGTAGACCTCCGAAGATGTCTTGAGACGATGGGGTCTTGAGGCCTCGCCGGGCCCGAGCCGGGCGTGGGCCAGACTGTAGCCCAAAAAGAGCACCTCGTCCTCCCGGTCGGGGTGGAGAAGCTCGCAGATCTCGGTTCTGTCCAGGGCGACGAACCGGGGGCGGTCTTCGAGGTTTTTTATGAACATCTCCTCGCCTCTGCTCCAGAGATCGTCAAAATATCTCCGGGTTGCACTCGGCGAGGAACTGATCCCAGAGCCCAGGATAGCTCAGGATGAACTCGGCCAGCAGCTCCTTGCACTCGGCGAGGTCCAGGTTCTCGACCTCGATCCCGTGAGATTCCATGAACTTCCTAGCCTCGGGAGCGCTCTCCGCCTCCCCGGCCACCACCCTCTTTATCCCGAACTGGACCGCGGCCCCCGCGCAGAGGTAGCAGGGCATCATCGTCGAGTAGAGGGTCGTCCCCATGTAGCCGCCGGTGAGCCTCGCGTCTCTGAGGCAGTCGATCTCGGCGTGCATCAGCTGATCTGAGTCCTGGACCCGCCGGTTCCGTCCTCTCCCTATGATACTTCCCTCCTCCACCAGTACCGCGCCTATGGGTACGCCGCCCTCGGCGAGCCCCTCCTTCGCCTCCAGGATGGCGGCCCTCATGAACTTCTCGTCTGACTTCATCATCGCTCAACCTCTCGCCTGCGGCCTTCAGACCTAGCCGACCTCCACCTCGACCTCGGCCCCCAGCCTCTCCAGCTCCTCGACGAACCTCGCCGTGTCGACCAGATGACCCATCATCCAGAGGCCCGGAAGCTTCGCGGTTCCGTCCAGATACTGGGCTAGGAAGGCCGCGACGGGCATCGCCGTGAACTCGTAGACGTCGTCGTGCCTCGCCGCCATCCTGACCGAGAGCTCTTCGCCGTCCGTCTCCCCTTCCGCCTCCAGGACGACGGCGACCGCCTCACCGGGCGCTTTGAACCGCTTCGACCCCCAGACCATGAGCCATGCCAGCTGTTTTTTCCCAAGCCCCCTCTTCACCCCGCCGAGGAGGAAGGCGAGGGGGGTCACCACGTAGTCGACAAACCAGTTCAGCCCGGCGACGTAAGCCGCCAGCTCCTCGATCCCCTGCCTCGCCGGCAGATCCCTCATCTCCGAGAGGGTCGTGGGGTAGCAGGTCATCTCTCCCAGGGGTGGGCCGAAGTCGACCTTCCGGAGGTCCCGATAACCGGCCCGCCTCCATTCGCCGCCCCTAAAGATCTCGGCGGAGTAGTCGCCTAAGGTCTCGACGAACTCCAGGACCGCGCCTCCGGGATCGAAGTCGCTCCTCATGGCGACGGAGACGGCGGCCTTTCTGTAGTCAGAAAAAAAGGCCCCCGCCCTCCGGACGAAGACCGAAGGGAGGCCGGGGAGAAATCCCGCCCTGGTCACGAAGGTGAGCCCCGCCCTCTCGATATCGGGGGCGAGGCCTTCGAGGACCGCCACCACCTGCTCTGGGTAGTGGATATCCAGGTAGTCTGCACCCGCCTCCATGGCGGCCCTCGCCGTCGTCTCGACGAAGGAGGTGGTCGTCGCCGCAGCGATGACCAGGTCGGCCCTCCCGAAGGGCTCTGCCAGGGTCGGAGGGTCGGAGGCGTCGGCGAAGGCCCAGGATGCGCGGTCGCCGGAGAACTCACGGTTCAGCTCCTCCGCCATGGCCTTCGCTTTTTCATCGCGCCTTCCGGCCACGATCAGATCGGCGGGGGTATTTTTGAGGATCGCCCTCGATATGGCAGAGCCTGCACCGCCGTACCCGCCCAGAACCAGGATCGTCTTCTCCGTCGCTAATCCTCCTCGATCTTTAGCCCAGAATGATCAGAACGCTGAGAGAATATCAACCTCTGGGGGTAAAGGGCTTTCGGATCTTCTGAGATCACGGCCGCGGCCCCCGAGATCGGAAAAGAAGGATCGATGGCCTAAGAGGCAGACGTTCTATCCCCGCCCGTTCGGTTTAAATTCCCAACGTCCCATAGATCTCATCCGAGAGAAATTGGGGTGATCATAATGCTTGAGATAAAGACCGAAAAGCCCGCTCAGGTCATAGACATAACCCATCAGGTGAACGAGGCCGTAAAGGAGATCGGTGTCCAGGACGGCATCTGCCTCGTCTACAGTCTGCACACCACCACCGGTATCGTGATCAATGAGGCAGAGGGCGGCCTGGTCCAAGACCTCCTCGCCCGGCTGGCCTCCCTCGCGCCGCCTGGAGAGGGCTACCTTCACGACAGGATCGACGAGAACGCCCATGCCCACCTCCAGGCCGCCCTCCTCGGTAGCAATCAGGCGATACCGATCGAGGAGGGGTGCCTGGTTATGGGAACCTGGCAGAGAGTCCTCTTCGTCGAGCTGGACGGCCCCCGGCGCAGGAACGTCCTTCTCAAGATCGTCCCCCGCTAGGCCGTCATCATACTTCTTTGATAATTTTAGTGGATGCCCTTCAGATCGGCGTTCCCGTCGTCTGGGTCATCTCCTTGAAGCCCGCGATCAGGTCCATGGTGATGGGACCCGGCTTGCCGTCGCCTACGGCCCTGCCGTCGATCTTGGTGACGGGAGCGACCTCCGCCGCGGTGCCCGTGACGAAGATCTCGTCGGCGGTGTAGAGGTCGAAGATACCGAGGTGGACGCCCTCCACCGAGTATCCGCGAGCCAGGGCTGCCTCGATGACGGCTTTTCTGGTGATGCCTTTGAGGTTGTTCAAGGTGTGAGGCGTGAATATCTTCCCGTCCTTGACCACGAAGATGTTGTCGCCGCTCCCCTCGGAGACATTTCCGGCCTCGTCCAGGAAGATGGCCTCGTTTCCGCCCTTGACGTTGGCCTCGATCTTGGCGAGGATGTTGTTGAGGTAGTTGAGGGACTTGATGTTGGGAGGGAGCGCCGCCGAGGAGTTCCTCCGAACGGTGACGGTGACTGCGACCAGGCCCACCTCGTAGAGGTCTCCGTACATCGCCTCCCAGCCCTGAGAGATGATTATCACGGTGGGCTTTGCGCACTTTCGAGGATCGAGCCCCAGGTCGCCGACGCCCCTGGTGACGATGGGGCGGATGTAGGCGTCCGAAAGGCCGTTCTTCCTGAGGGTCTCAAGGATCGCGTCCGCCATCTCCACCTGAGTGATGGGGATCTCGAGCATGATAGCCTTGGCAGAGTCGTAGAGCCTCTCGACGTGCTCTTCCAGCCGGAAGACCCTCCCGTTGTAGGCCCTGATCCCCTCGAAAACCCCGTCGCCGTACAACAGCCCGTGATCGTAAACCGAAACCGCCGCCTCTTCAGCGGGAACGAACTTCCCATCTAGATAGACCCAACTCATAAGGCATCCACCAGCTCGCATAATTGGCAAGGGATAAATGGGTTTTGACCGTGCGGCTCCGCCCTGGGTCGATCGATGGGTTTATTAGCCCAAAATGCGCCGAGCTAAAGAAGCAGCCTCCCTTTGGCGGTGTTGGATCTATGATAAAACTTGGTTTTGTGGTCGCTGAGTTCAACCGGGATATTACCTACCAGATGGAGATCCTGGGACGAGAACATGCGGAATTTCTGGGCGCAGAGGTCGTCTGCGCCCTGATGGTTCCCGGCGTATACGACATGCCCCTAGCCGTAAAGAAGCTTATCGGGCGCGATGACGTAGACGCCGTGGTGACGATCGGTTGCGTCATCCAGGGCGAGACCGGCCACGACGAGATCGTGGCCCAGCAGGCCTCAAGGAAGATTATGGACCTGGCCCTGGAGTTCGACAAGCCCGTCACCCTGGGGATATCCGGTCCCAAGATGTCCAGGATGGACGCGCATCGCCGCATAGACTACTCCAAGCGCGCCGTGGAGGCCGCGGTCAAGATGGTCAGAAGGCTAAAGGGTGATTAGATTTGGTCTCAGAGAGACTCGCCTCGATCCCCGAGTCCACCACCATGAAGATCTCGGCGATGGCCAAGAAGCTGAACGCCGCGGGCCTCGACGTCATCGACCTGGGGGTGGGAGAGCCCGACTTCGATACCCCGAAGAACATCTGCGATGCCGCCATCGATTCGATCCGGAGGGGGGAGACCCACTACCTCCCCACCAGCGGGATCCCGGAGCTTCGGGCGGCGATCGCAGAGAAGCTCTACAACGACAACGGCATCGAGATCTCCCCCGATCTCGTCTCGGTGGTTCCCGGAGCGAAGATGGCCATCTTCGCCGCGATCCAGGCCCTCCTGGACGAGGGGGACGAGTGCGTCCTGATAGGACCCTCCTGGGTCAGCTACGAACCCTGCGTCAACTTCGCCGGGGGGAGGGTCCGGTGGGCCCAGGTGGACGAGGAGTTCAAGCCCACCGACCTCGCAGATTCGATCACCTCCAAGACGAGGATGATCCTGGTGAACTCTCCCTCCAACCCCACCGGAGCCGTCTTCGGGCGGGAGATCCTGGAGGAGATCGGGGATTTGGCCATCGACCACAATCTCGCGGTCCTCTCCGACGAGATCTACGAGAAGATCGTCTACGGCCAGGAGCATATCAGCATGGGGTCATTTCCTGGGATGTCTGAGAGGACGGTGACCGTCAACGGCTTCTCCAAGTGCTACGCCATGACCGGCTGGCGGCTCGGCTACCTCGCAGGGCCCCAGGAGGTGATGAAGTGGGTGAACAGGATCCTCTCTCACTCCGTCTCCCACGCCACCACCTTCGTCCAGTGGGCGGGGATCGAGGCCCTCAAGGGCCCCCAGGATAGCATCCGCGCCATGGTGGCCGAGTTTAAGGAGAGAAGAGACCTCCTGGTCTCGGGGCTTGAGGATATCGGGATCGTCTGCTCTCTTCCCGGCGGGGCCTTCTACGTCTTCCCCGACGTCTCGGAGTTCGGGGGCGGAGACAGCTTCGCCGAGAGGATGCTCTCCGAGGCGATGGTGGCGGCCACGCCCGGGTCGGCCTTCGGCCCCGGCGGCGTGGGTCACGTCCGCATCTCCTACGCCGCCTCCAAGGAGAGGCTCACCGAGGCCCTGGAGAGGATGGGGAAGATGCTGGGGTGAAACGCGAAAAGTCCAAAGCCGGGGGTTATTGTTATTCCCTCGGCGCAGATCTGATCTTCTCTTTTCGTGCTCCGATGGCCGAGGTGGCCAACGTAGCCTGGAAGAGGGTCGCTTTCTTCGACGAGCCGAAGAGCGAGGCCCTCAGGGTGCTGGGGCTATCCAGGGAGTTCATCCTGGGAGTCTGCAGGGCCATCCCCTCCCAGGAGCTTCTGGAGGAGGCCTTTGAGATCGCCACAGAAAACCGGATCCCGATCTACGACTCGCTCTTCGTCGCAGCCTCCGAGAAGATGAACGCGCCCCTTTTTAGCACCGACAGGAAGCTTTACGAGCGGATCAGGGAAAGAGATGACGTAGTTCTGGTATGAGATATTGTCATCCCAAAACCTCTGCAGCCAAAGGCCGGGGCAGAAGCCAGCTGTTCCCCGGAGAATGCCCAACCCCGCGCCCCTACCCCATCCTCCGGCCCCAGTTCGTCTTCACCATCATGGCCATCCGGGGGTTTTTGAACTGCTTGTAGATGGCCAGGTCCTTGGGGTAGCCGATGAAGGGGTCGATCGTCCCCTGCTCCATGTTGGCGACCCAGACCTTGATCTCGGCGAGCTCCGCCACCTCCCCCTTCTCCCGGAAGAAGGCGATGAAAGGTCCGGGGCTCTCGGCGTGGGGGACGATGACGACAGAGCCCTCCATCCCCTCCACCAGCTCCACCTCCTCGATCGAGGGAAAGATCCAGAAGTCGAGCCTCTTGCCTTTGGGGCCAGCAAAGGCGAGCCTTCCCGAGGAGCCGTCGGCCGGGGTGTAACCCGCCCCCGCCATGAACTCCACCAGGAGGTCTCTGAGGTTCAGCCTCGCGAGCTCATCGATCTCCTCTCCCGAGTCCTGGTACCTCTTGAAGGCCAGGGCGAAGTCGGGGTCGGCGTAGTTTCCGGTGTGGACGAAGTGGAACATCCGGTCGTTGATCTTCATCACGCTGTCGAGCTTGGGGAGGTTGATGAAGATCGGCTCGCCGCTGAGGAGGTTGAAGAATATGGCTGAAGCGACGTGCTTTTTTCCGAGGATCTTCTCGAGCTCCTTTTTTTCCTCTGCGGTGAGGTCTGCCCTCCTCACGCAGTCGTAGACCCGCTGGAGAAGCTCGTAGCGTGCTATGATCTCCTTCTCGGCGAGGAGGGCAGACAGGCAGCCTCCCATAAGCTCTATCTTCTTCTCGGTCATCTCTTAGGCACCTCTCTCGCGCTGGCGGAATCTTCGGTCCCCAGCTCCGCCCGAAGCTCCCCCATGGTGGCGGACCTCTCGGCGAAGGCGTTGTGCTGGTGGATGCTCTCTTCGTTCACCTGCTTTAAGACGATCACAGCGTCGTCGGGCAGGTCCTCGAACGCCTCGACCAACTTCTGGGCCATCGTTCTCACGCAGTCCTCTACGAACTTGGGGTTGTTGTGGGCCCTCTGGACCACCAGAGCCTCATCGGGCCGCTTGAGAAGGCCGAAGACCCGCGAGCTCATCGATCTCTCGATGATCTTGATTATCTCGTCGAGGGATACACAGCGTCGGTCGCAGACCTGGATCGAGATCATGCCCCGACCCCTCTGGTTGTGGGTGGCCACGGGGAGCTTCGCCGCAAAATCGAAGGCCTCCTCCTGGCTGAGGCCGAGGGTCAAAAGCTCCTTTCTCACCTGGTCTCTCATGATCTCCTGGGCGCAGGGGCAGGCGGTCATCCCCACCACCTCGGCCCCCACCAGCTTCCTCACGTGGCCAGCCTTGGCCACCGCCTCGGCGAAGATGTCCACCACCTCCTGGCCTGCGGTCCTGGTGACGGGCGAGCTCCTCTCGACGATGTACTCGCTCTTCATCTTCACCTCGGCCCGGGTGGCGTACTCGTGCTTGGATAAAACCCGGCGGGCGATCTCGCCGCAGAGCTCCTCGATCACGTAGACCGGCTCGTTTACGGCCTCCTCCAAGACCTCGTCTATCACCTCGAAGTTTCGGGACAGGTTCGCCCCCTTCCGGTCCGAGGGCAGGTCGACGAAGACCTCGAAGTTGGAGATGAGGACTATCGGCCGCCCCTCGTCCTCTCGGAGGACCTTGACCAGCTTCTTGACCCCGGTGAGGCCGACGCGGGTGAGGTTTATGGGGTACTCGGGTTGACAGGCCTGAACGTCTGGCAGCGTCTCCAAAGGGCATCACCTGCAGATCTCGTCCTCGGACTCCAGTTCGTCGGAGAGGGCGATGAGCTCTTTCACCTCCGCCATGAGAGCCTCCAGGGTCTCGGATATCTGGCGATCCCGCTCCTCCAAAGTATGGAAAAAGGTCTCCAGCTCGGCGGAGAGCTGCTCATCGTCCAGATCAAGAAGGTCGCTGCACTTCAGCCCTCTCTCGATCTCGTCCAAATCCAGCATGGACAGATCTCTGAGTTCAAATTCTATTTCAGGCTTTGCCCGCGGTTCGCACCATCGACCTCGGAGCCTCGGCTCTGGACCCGGATTTTGCGAGATTGGGGCGTTGGCGTGCCAGATGGCCGGGATCGCGGCTCTCGAGCCGTCTCGCCGGTCTGAAGTCCGTCATCCTCTGGAGTCAGCTATATTTATCAATAGGGCCATCTTCTATTCCTGCCGGAGGAGAGAAGCGTGATCAAGAGATGTCCAGAACACGGGTTTTTCCGGGGAGAGCGCTGCGAATGCGGCAACGCCGGTCAGATCGTCCTCGAAGAGGAGAGAAGCGAGAAGCTCGGCAGGCTGGTGGCGGGAGCCCTCAGACACTTCCCCGACGATCTCGGCCTGGACATGAGCCCAAGAGGCTGGGTGGAGCTGGACCATCTCTCCGAGGTGATCGGGACCAGGTACCGCTGGGCCAATAAAAGGCTGGTGATCGCCCTCGTTCAGTCAGACCCCAAGGAGAGGTACGAGATCAGGGAGGGGAAGATCAGGGCGAAGTACGGCCATTCGGTGGACGTGAGCCTGGACTATCCTCCAAACGAGCTCTCCGACCTCTACTACGGAGCGAACGAGGAGGAGGCGGACAGGATCCTGGAGGTCGGGCTGAAGGCGGCGACCCAGCGTTACGTCCATCTCTCCACCACCCCTGAGAAGGCCTGGTACGTGGGCACCTTCAGGACTAATAACCCCCGGGTGATCAGGGTCGATGCCGAGGCGGCTCAGGAGGCGGGGGTTAAGATGATGACCGTGAGCGAGAACATAGTGATATCCGAGAACGTGCCTCCGGAGTACCTGGGCCTCGTCGCCCTCGCCCATCCGCAGGATGAGGGTTGATCATCTCCCAAATCTTCTCTCCCTCCTCTGGTAGTCCCTGACGGCCCGAAGAAAGTCGACCTTCTCCAGCCGGTCCCACGATCGGTCGATGAAGTAGAGCTCAGAGTAGGTCGACTGCCAGATCATGAAGTCGCTCAGCTCTTTTCCCCCCAGCCGTATCATCAGGTCGGGTCGCTGCCGGAGCCGGAGCCTCGACTCGATGGCGGCCTCGTCGATCTCGTCGGGGTTGACGAGGCCGGATTTGACGTCTTCGAGAATCGACCTGATCGCCTCGGTCACCTCCGCCTTTCCGCCTCGGCCGGTGAAGACGACCAGGTTCATAGGACCGCCCTTCCCGAAGCCGATCTCCTCGTCCTCTGCGAGAAGCCTACCCTTTGCCGGGATGTCCGATAGCTCTCTTGCGATCTCCTCGACCGATTCGGCCCCGGCCCGCTCAGGAAAGAGCGTCGCCTCGCGGACCCCCAGGGAGGTGCACCAGCCCGCCACCTCGCAAACCTTTCGCCACCATCGGGACCTATTCGCCTCGGTGGAGATGACGACGGCTATGCAGGATGGGACCTCGCCCCTCCTGATCTCCTTCTCCAGCAGTTTTTCGCGCGCGCGGTCGAGCATTTCGGCACCTGGACGGTTCCCTCGAGAGAAAGTATTTTTGCGATCCCCTTCATCTAGCGGTCCGTGAAGAGAGAGGCTAGGGCGAGGATCTGTGTGGGTCTAACGGTGCTGTTCATTCCTTATGCCGGGCTTTATTCCGTTCTCCCCCTTCTGGCCCTCTTCGTCGCAGAGCGGGGGGTTAGGGTCCTCGCCGCCTCCCTCGCCTTCCTCCTCGTTTTGAGCTTCGGACTTGAGCCGACGAGCCTCAAGCTCCCCCTTTATCTGGTGGCGGTATCCTTCGTCGCCCCCACCTTCGGGGCCGCGGCCTCCCGGAGGTTTGCGGGTCTCGCGGGGAGCCTCTCCTACCTGGCGGCGACGACGGTCCTCGGCTGCCTGGCCATCCTCTGGACGGCGACCGACGCCGGCCTCGAGCCCGAGAGGCTCCTCTTCCTGGCGACCCTGGGGGGGCTCTCCGGCGCCTTCCTCCACTCCGCCTCCCGGAGGGCGGAGAGGGACTTCGCCGTCCCCTTCGGCTCCTGCATGGTGATGTGGCTCTTCAGCTTCGATTATCCTCTTCCGGAACTTGAATACATGGCTGGCATATACGTCTTCGCCCTGGCCCTGGGGATCGCCGCCTACAGGATGAAGGCGGCCGACTCCGAGGCCGTATTGAGCGAGGTTATCGTCTGCCTTCTCGTCATCTTCTTCGCGAACATATTCTGGTTTCTCCTCCTCCTCTCCTTCTACCTCCTGGGGAGCGGGTTTACCAGGTACAAGTACGCAAAGAAGCAGGAGATGAGGATAGCCCAGTCCCGAGGCGGCGTCCGGGGCTACAAGAACGTCTACAGCAACAGCCTCATACCCCTGGCCCTGGCGGTCCTCTACGGGGTTTACGGCTCAGACCTCTTCGCCTTCGCCTTCCTGGCCTCGGTGGCCACCGCCACCGGGGACACCCTGGCGAGCGAGATCGGCGAGACGGCTAGGTCGACCCCCCGGATGATCACCAATCTTCAGCCCGTCCAGCCGGGCGTCGACGGCGGCGTCACCCTCCTCGGCGAGGCTGCCTCGATCTTCGGCTCCCTCTTCACCGGCCTCCTCGCCGTGGCGACGGGGATGGCGGGCCTTTCGGGCCTGGCCGCCGCCCTCCTGGGGGGCTTTCTCGGAACGAACTTCGATAGCCTTCTCGGCGCGACTCTCCAGTCGCGAGGATACCTGAGCAACAACGGCGTCAACCTCTTCGCCACCCTCTTCGGCGCCCTGGTGGGCGGAGCGCTCTGGGCGGCGGCGATGTGAGGTGAGCGGCGGTCGGGAAAATTTGGTGGTCCTCCGGCCCCAGTCCAGAGGGGAGGGGACCCGGGCCGGAGAATAGATGATGGTGATGGTGGCCGGAGATATTCGAGCGTGATTTGAGCATATATGCCCAAATATCCGAGTTTTGAATAGATATGCTCAAATCATCTCCCTTTGAGCCGATCTGCTCAAACCTCCAACCTCCCCCTCTTTCTGCCCGAAGAGCTCGGGGATATTTTAAATCTTTTTATATATAACCCTGCTGCGCTGCGATGACCGGCTCCAGCAACCCCACCGCCGGCTCCTCCGGCGGCGCTCACCACTTGAACGACTTTCCTCACGTCGGAGCCGGCACCATCAGCAGGTAGTGGGCGAGGGCAGCAGCTAGCGCCACGAAGCTGAGGATGAGAAAGAAGCCGGAAACCTTGAGCCGCCAGTGCTTTTTCGAGATGATCAGCTGGTACTTCTCCTTGGAGTCGCGGCTGGAGTTGATGTTGATCCCATAGCTCTTATTGATACCGCAAAAGCGATCAAGGGGCATTGGAAAGGAGTTCTGAACTATATAAACTCTAGAATAGATAACGGAATTTTAGAGGGAATAAATAGCCTCATCCAATCAGCAAAAGACGACGCGAGAAGATTCAGAACCACAAAGAATTTTATCATAACTATATATCTTAGATTAGGGAAACTCAAGTTCAATCTACTCACATGAAACAGCGAGGATCCAAAAGATTTAGGGTCCCATTCGACACTAGAATTAGGACTCCAGACAGTTATCTATTTTTGCAATTTCAGGCGTCAGCTGCCCTCTCCTCGCCCTCAAGGTAGATCCCAGCCCCAAGCCACCAGACGTCGTCGACTTTCGTCACGTAGCTCGTCTTGGGCTCCGTCTCGCCCGAGATGGGATTTGTCCATAGGTACTCGAAGAAGCCGCTCCTGTTTTCGGCGATCGACCTCATCTCCCGGTTGATGCGGACGCCTTCGGAGTTCTGAAGGTCGAGGCGGTTTGTCCCGACGGCCGAGGGAAGGTAGGGGAGAGCAAGGCTCGTCCCGTTGAAATCTGCGGCGAAGATATAGACGTCTCCCCTCACGAAGGGACCTTCGAGGTTCATGAAGTCTTTTGTCGCGAGGTCCCTGCCAAAGATCTGGGTGTAGGAGGCCGCAGACTCGACGAAGGCCGCCAGCTCCTCCTTCGATGCCGGTGGCTGGTGAGACGATTCGGCTTCCTCGACCTCTCCGATCTCGTTTATGTAAATCTCCGAGCCGAGCCACCACTCCTCGTCCACGGCCCTCACGTAGCCGAGCTTGACGGAGGGGGTCATCTTCTTCGCCGGGTCCGGGTAGGAATAGTAGACGAGGCCCGTCCCCTCCTCAGCGGCGTCCATGAGATCGCGAATGAAGTGGGCGCCGTAGTGGTCAGGCTCTTCGGACCGGTCCTCTCCCACCAGCTCCGGCTGGATGGGGTGGGCCAGAACCCGCCCGTCGAAGTCGTAGGCAAAGATGTAGCGGTTGCCGTCGACGAACTCACCGTCTCTGTCGCCGAAAGCCTCCAGGGCCTTCTCCCTGCCGTTCTCCTGGGCGTAGGCGGCGGCCTCATCGACTAGATCGACCAGAGCGAGGCGGGACTCGGCGCTGAAGACGGCCGAAACCTCCGGTAGCCAGACCCCGGTCCCGAGCCACCACTCGTCGTCGACCTTGGCGATGTAGGAGAGCTTCAGCTCAGGGGTGTCGTTCTTCTGGGCGTTGGGCCGGACGTAGTAGGTGAAGCCTCCGCCTCTTGAAGCAACGTCGTTCAGGTTTCTGTTCAAAAGTACGCCATTAACATCTCGAAAGTCGGTATGGTCTTCTCCCACCATCTCCGGTCTGAAGGGATGAGCGAGGCAGGTCCCATCAAATCCGAAGGCGATTATGTATCGGTCTTCTGTGACGAACAGGTCGGTTCCGTAGTTGAACTCCTCCAGAGCTCTCTGCTTGCCGTTCTCCTCGACGTAGGCGAGGGCCTGGCCCGCAAACTCCAGAAGGCTCTGGGAAGTCTCGGGAAGTTCGTTCAGGTCCGAGCTTCCGGCATCTTCGTAGGCAGCGGCCTCAAGGCCAAAGGCTCCGGTCGATAGGACCGCTATCAAAAAAATAATGAACGATATCGATTTGCCCCACATGGGACCTGAGTATAAGTGAAGTTGTGTATTAATTCTTCTGTATATTGTAGTAATGAAATTTAGCGCCATCGGTCGGCTGCCTTCAGCTCAGAACAGGTTTCATACTGGGATCCATCCTAAAAATACTGTGGATTTAAACGCTAAAAGGCTGAGCTATCGAGGTCGGAGCTGAGTTTTATGCTGTTTGAAAGAGTTGAATCTGAGGGGCTCGCTCACTACTCCTACATCGTGGGTGACAGAGGCGAAGCGGTGGAGGTGATCTACGATCCGGGGGTCGTCTCTTACGAAGAGCTTCTCGACCTCTTCTGGTCGATCCACGATCCCACCACCAGGAACCGGCAGGGGCCGGACGTCGGGAGCCAGTACCGCTCGGCGGTCTTCTACCACAGCCCCCAGCAGGAGGCGGCGGCCCGGGCCAAGATGGAGCAGCTCCAGAGGTCGGGCCTCTATAGGGGAGAGATGGTCACCGAGATCGTTTCCGCCTCCGAGTTTTATCGGGCCGAGGAGTACCACCAGAGGTACTTCGAGGAGCACGGGCCGAGAGGGTGCAGGCTCTGGTGACGGTTGACGACCCTGACGACCCCGCTGAAAAAAAGGTCTGCTCAGGCGGCAGAGCGGCGGGCGGCTCACCTCACACGGACGAAGGGCACCCCCCGCCGCTGGGCGTCTCTCAGCAGATCGCCGAAGGAGAAGTCGTAGTCGTACTCAAAGACCCTCCCGTCTTTCATGGTCACCGTGATCGGCATATTGAAGGCTCCCCAGGTCCAGAGCTCCAGCTCGAAGTCGTTGTAGGGGTCAGTGCTCGTCTGTTCTGAGGGGCTGAAGGTGGGATGGAGCTGGTAGTGGACCGATCGGAGGTCGAACTTGTCCGGCCCCGTTACCAGGACCTTGATCTTGAAGATCTGCAGTCCAGCCGAGTTGTAGGAGTAGTAGACCCTGCCTGTGGCCGGGTCCACGGCCTGGGTGACTATCCGGATATCGGGCTCGGTGGCCGGAGCCCCGCCCGGCCAGACGTAGATCCAGAGGACGTTGCTCCATCCAGTCATCTCGCCATAGACTGCCAGCTGGTGCCATCCCGGCTCGACCGCCTCGTACCAGCCGTTGATGTACCCTTCCGCCACGTATCCGATGGAGATCCACTCATCCCGCCCGTCTGGGAATATCTCGTAAGACCAGAGCTGCTGCGGCCGGTCGTTATCCAGAAGGAGGTTTGTCCTCTGGCCGGGCCAGAAGCCCGAGGGATTCATGCTCCAGGCCCCGTTGTAGAGGATGAAGGCCTGGAGCCCCGGCATCCCCGGTATGGTGGCGAGGGCGCTGCTGCCGCCGATGGAGCTGGCCCGGCTGCGGGTCAGGGTCTCCCCCTGGGAGAGGTCGGCTTCGGCCTCCCCCGAGGAGGCCGACGGCGTATACGACGGCTCTGGGCCGGCGGCGGGCATGGTGGCTGTGGGCTCTCCCGACGGCGGGCCATCGATTGATCCGCCGAGAGTGTCGGGCGCGACCTCCTCTTCGGGCTCGAAGGGCGAGGAGGGGGCCTCGACGGCGAGGGCCGAGGCCGAAAGGATCACCGCGAAGGCGAGTAAGATGCAGATTGATCTATTCGATTTCAACTATATCCACCTCTATTCTAATTTGTTCAATCGGTGATTTATATATTTCGTCGATCGATTCTGCTGTACCTGTCTTGTGGAAAACTTTCATGCCCAGCGATATCTTTTATAGCGGACCATTGCGTTCCTGACAACGGATCAAAAATAATCTCTGTCGTATTCAACATCGAAATAATTTACATGGGTCATCGGTTAAGGAGTTTAAACTACACGATCTCGCCATTTTTCACACGATTTATGCGTTACCTAGATTTGATCCGATTTCAGGACCGACTTGCTGCAGCCTCCTTGACCAAGCTAAACCTTCGTGGCTGAAGATCATTTAGCCCGATATACCATTGACGATAACGTTCCTTTCCGCCTTCGATAGGGAACCAAGCATACTGCATATTGAGTTCGGAGTGTGGACATATGTCCCACACGACATTACTCGAAAAGTACGCATGTGCTAAACCAGACAAACAGTAGCTATGCCATACCGGTCCTTGAATGCTCTGGGCGTCTTCTCCTTTACACCAATACCTAATGAAAATGTCCGGCCCTGCGGCGATCCAGTTTATCGCTCGGCTTTCTTCTCCATTGGTGACCTTTTGAACGATACCAAGAATGCGCTCAGGTCCTCCGATGGTATTGTAGGGCTCATAAATGAAAAGGCCCGCCAAGCATTGCTGATTTCCGTTGGTGCGTATCATCTCAACATCATCAGCAATTTTCTGCAGAACCTCTTCCAAGTCTCTCGACATCGGCATCCGGGTTTTCACTTCAACGATTCCAATCGCCATGTCTGGAGTGACTATCCTCAGTTCTCCATCTTCAAACAAAATCGGCTTGTCACGTGAACTTATGAGTATATCGATTTGATGAGATGTTGTATCCGGACCGCATACGAAACCGGTTCCAATGTGATACGTCTCAGCAATATGACCTCTAAGTACTTTTCTAAGGACTGCTTCTTTATGTTCCCCAACCGTGAGCCAATGATTTGAACCGATCAAATATTGAACACGGTCCTTGGTAGCCTTTAGTTCCGCAGCAATTGATTTATGATATTCTAAAAAGTCACGTTGACTCATGGTCTTTCCACCCTGCAAAAGGAGATGAGCGGCTCCTCAGGATAAAACCGGTGCCAGCCCTCGTTCAATGTCTCCCGATCTTCTTCCACCATAGATCGCCCACCCTTGAGAACCTACTGCCACGTGACCTCCACCTCGTCCGTCCGATACCCCGGCCGGACCCTCGACTCGGCGAGGGGCGTGGTGACACCGCTCTTCATCATTACCAGGCCGGTATAGGCGATCATGGAACCGTTGTCGCCCATGAACCTCTTCTCGGGGACGAAGAACCGCGCCCCCCTCTCCTCGCACATGATCTTCAGCATCTCGCGGAGGCGGGAGTTGGCGCCGACGCCGCCCACCAGGAGCACCTCCTCCTTCTCGGCGTGGGCGAGGGCCCTCTCCGAGACCTCGACCAGCATGGCGAAGGCCGTCTCCTGGAAGGAGGAGCAGACGTCGGCGAGATCGTGCTTCTTTGCTGCCTGAGCCGCGGCGGTGGAGAGGCCGGAGAAGGAGAAGTCCATCCCCTTGACCACGTAGGGAAGCGGTATGTACTCCTTCGCGGACTTTGCGAGAGCCTCCAGCTTGGGGCCGCCGGGATGGGGGAGGCCCACCTGCCGTGCGAACTTGTCCAGGGCGTTTCCGACGGAGATGTCCAGGGTCTCGCCGAAGATTCGATAGCGACCTCGCCTCAGGGCCAAGACCTGAGAATTTCCGCCGCTGACGTATAGCACGACCGGATCGGTGGCGCCGGTCTTCCACTTCCCCACCTCGATGTGGGCGATGCAGTGGTTCACCCCCACCAGGGGGACGCCGAACCGCAGGGAGAGGGCGCGAGCTGCCGTGGCCACCGTCCGCAGGCACGGCCCCAGCCCCGGCCCCTGGGAGAAGGCGACGGCGTCGATCTTGAGGTCGTCCTCTCGGGCTGCGTCCAGGACGGCTCTGACCACCCCGGCCATGTGCTCTGCGTGATGCTGGGCCGCCTCCCGCGGGTGGATCCCGCCCTTGGCGGGAACGTAGGTGGCGCTCTTCTCGGCGATCACGTCCTCCTCGTCCACCAGGGCGGAGCTGAGGTTCCAGGCGGTCCCCTCCAATCCCAAAACGATCGTCCTTCGGTCAGCTTCCATCTCTCGACCAGCTCCAAGATTCATAAAGCAATATTATAATTTCACGTTTCAGGGATAAGGTTTCAGGGGGATAGGCCGATGTCTTTGCGGTACCTGATCCCGTTGAACCTGATCTTTCGGATGTTCCGGTAGGCCTTCTCCCTCGCCTCGGTGAGGCTCTCGCCCCGGCCGACGACGGTGAGGACCCTGCCACCTGTGGTGTAGAGCTGCTCGTTCCCCGCGGCGTCGGTCCCGAAGGCCGTTCCGTTGTGGTAGACCAGAACGTCGGGGTCGACCTTTTCGAGACCCCGGATGGGCATGTTGGTGTAGTGGGGACCGGGGTAGCCGGGCCTCTCCTCCTCGGTCCCGCCGCTGGTCACCGGCTTGATCACACGCCCGCTGATGGCGCAGACCCCGACGCAGGCCTCGGGGGACCATTCGAGGTCTATGGAGTCGAGCTCTTTGTTCAGGACGGCCTTGGAGAGGAGGTACATGTCCGTCTCCAGACGGGGGAGGATCACCTCGGCCTCCGGGTCGCCGAGCCTCACGTTTATTTCGAGAACTCGCGGCACCTTCTCCTCCTCCTCCTCACAGATCATCAGGCCGAAGTAGATCATCCCCGAATACTCGAAGCCGGTCACCTCCTTGAACCCCTTTATGGTGGGAACGGCGATCGTCTCCATGATCCGGTCTGTTAGATCCTGGTCCAGCCAGGGGTGGGGCGAGTATCCGCCCATGCCGCCGGTGTTGGGGTTGTTATCCAGGTTCGGGTTTCCCGAGAGCTTGTTGAAGAGGCGGATCGCCACCCCCTCGTCGGGGGCGAAGGCCCGCTTGTAGTCCATCGCCGACTCCAGAGGGAGGACGGTCCGCCCGTCGGAGACGGCGAAGAACATCAGCTCTCTTCCCGAGAGCCTCTCCTCGATGTCGACCCTTCGGCCGGCGTCGCCGAAGAGCCTCGGCTCCACCATGATCCTCTCGATCGCCGAGACCGCCTCCTCCTGGGAGCTGCAGACGATCGACCCCTTCCCCGCGGCGAGGCCGTCGGCCTTCACCACCAGGTTCTTCTCCGGAAAATCTCGATAGAAGGCGGATGCGTACTCCTTCGCCTCGTCGGGATTGCTGAAGTTTCGGTGGCGAGGGATGGGAACCCCGATGCTCTGGAGAAAGTCTTTGGTGTCGCACTTGCTCCCCTCCAGGATCGTCGCCTCCCGCCGCGGACCGACGATCTGTAGCCCCGCCTTCGAGAAGACGTTCACGATCCCGTCGGAGAGGTAGCCCTCGGGCCCGACGAAGGTCATATCGATACCCACCTCCCTGGCGAAGGAGATGAGATCTGCGATCTCCTTGATGGGGCGTCCCCTCTTCTGGGCGATCTCGCACTTATCGAGCATCGAGCTTCCCGCGTTTCCGGGGGCGACGTAGACCCGCTCCACCAGAGGGCTCCTGGCGAAGGCGTGGGCTATGGCGTTTCCCCTCCCGCCTGCATCAACAACCAGAACCTTTGCACCAGACATTTGATCTACCGACAAGTTCGTGGTATATGCCAATAGATAAGGGTAATTGATGGAGAGATCGCACCCCCCGGGCCGATGACTATATTAAAGGAGGTCAGTCCATCTGGGGTCTTTAGAGGAGTCTGCAGCCTCCAAAGCCCGCCTCTCGGCCGGACCGAACCGAGCTGATGGGCAAGGGACGGGGGTCGCCAGCTCAAGAGACCTGCATCAAGGGGTGTATGACCAATCATGTACTCAATAGATCAGTTGTTAGAGACCATCCGTGACAAGAACGTCGAGTTTCTGAGGTTGCAGTTCACCGACATCCAGGGGCTCGTGAAGAGCGTCTCGATCCCTGCCACGAGGCTCGGAAAGGCCCTCGACTCGGGGACCGGCTTCGACGGCTCCTCCATCGAGGGCTTCGCGCGGATCCAGGAGTCGGACATGCTCCTGCGACCGGACATCTCCTCCTTCGCCATCCTGCCCTGGAGGGCGAGAGAGAACAAGAACGTCGCGCGGCTGATCTGCGACGTCTACAAGCCGAGCGGCCAGCCCTTCGAGGGCGACCCGCGGTACGTTCTGAAGAGGGCGATGAAGAACGCCGAGGAGATGGGCTACACCATGAACGTCGGCCCTGAGCTGGAGTTCTTCCTCTTCAACATGGAGAACGGCAGAGCCACCACAAAGCCCCACGACTTCGCAGGCTACTTCGACTTCGGCCCCGTGGATCTGGCCGAGGATATAAGAAGGGAGATCGTCCTCGCCCTGACCGAGATGGACTTCAAGATCGAGGCCTCTCACCACGAGGTGGCGAAGGGGCAGCACGAGATAGACTTCACCTACGGAGAGGCGCTCAGGACCGCCGACAACGTAGTCACCTTCAAGTACGTAACCAGGACGATCGCGATGAAGAACGGGCTTGCCGCCACCTTCATGCCCAAGCCGATCTACGGTGCGGCAGGCTCCGGGATGCACGTGAACATATCCCTCTTCCGGGGCGAGGATAACGCCTTCTTTGACCCGGCGGCGAAGATGCAGCTCTCCGACCTCGCCCGCTACTTCGTGGGCGGCCTTCTGGAGCATGCGAGCGCCATCACCGCGATCACAAACCCCCTGATCAACTCCTACAAGCGGCTCGTATCGGGCTTCGAGGCCCCCGTCTACATCGGCTGGTCAGGCCCGAACCGCTCCTCCCTGATCAGGGTCCCCAGCGGCAGGGGCCTGAGCACGCGGCTCGAGTTTAGGTCGCCCGATCCCTCCTGCAGCCCGTACCTGGGCTTCGCCGCGATCCTGGCGGCGGGCCTCGACGGCGTCAAGAGGAAGATCGACCCCGGCGACCCCGTCGACCTGAACATCTACGAGCTATCCGACGAGGAGCGGGAGAAGCTGGGGATCAGGCTCCTTCCCTCGAACCTCCGGGAGGCCCTCGACTGCCTGGAGGAGGACAGGGTCATCAGGGACGCCCTCGGTGAGCACGTCTACGCCAACTTCAGCAGGCTTGGATCCCTTGAGTGGAAGATGTACAACAACCACGTCCACCCCTGGGAGGTCGAGAGGTACATCAACACGATCTGAGGAGAGGACCGCCTCCGGCGCCAACTCTCTTCAAAGCCGAAACGTATTTAACCAGCATAGTATATGGAAAGTCCGGGCCGGTAGCTTAGTCAGGCAGAGCGAAAGGCTCTTAACCTTTAGGTCGGGGGTTCAAATCCCTCTCGGCCCGCTTTGAGGGGCTGTGGCCTAGTCAGGTATGGCGACGGGCTCCAGCGGTATTATTGATGATGAGCAACGGGTCTGCTGAGGCCTCTCGACGGGGAGGCCGTTGATGATCCGTTGGAGCACTGAGAGAATCGCTCTCGGTATCGGAGAGACCCGTCGATCGTGCGTTCGAATCGCACCAGCCCCACTATTTTTGATGACGAGAGCTATTAAATATCCTTATGTGCGAGATGAAGGGCGGTGGATGAAGATGTACGAGAATATAATTACCATGTGCTGGTCGATAAGGGAGGTCAACAAGAACCTCCAGGACAGGGAATCGATGGCAGACTACTCGATCGATTACCTGAAGAAGGCCTGCCGCGAACTCTCCGAGATGCTCACCACCGGGAAGGGCGTGAGCCTCGACGAGGAGATCGAAGTGGCGAACCGGGCGGGCAACGCCACCAAGTTCACCATAGGCGAGGTGGCGGAGATGCTGAACGACGCGAAGAAGATCATCGAGTTCAACCTCATCGATAACGTGGACCGGTGGGCTCGGTCCCAGGCGAATGAGGGCTAGAGAAGAAGTGGGGTGGGCACGAGGCGGGATGATGTGGTCTGAGAGGCCCCGGGCGCCTCAGGACTCATAGGGCTCATCACAAAATCAGCCATCTCTTTTTCTTCATCGGCGCCGGGTGAGGGCGGACGAAAGTGCCGCCGACCTCTCTAGTCGGGGCTCTTCGGGAAAGTATAAAACGGTTCTCAAAAGAGGTGCCTCCGAGGATTTGGCCCGTGTCTGTGACCTAGCACGCCATCTCTGGAGGTCGTATAATCCAGCGGGTCACGTCACGGATTCAGGAGGACGACGATATGGTCAAAGTCGGAGCGCACGTCTCCATCGCGGGCTCCATAGATCGGGCGGTGGATAGGGCCGAAGAGATCGGATGCGACACTTTCCAGATATTCTCCCGAAACCCCCGGGGCTGGAGGGCGAAGGAGATCTCTGAAGAGGCTGCCGAGGAGTTCAAGAGGAAGCTCCACCTCTCCGCCATGGCCCCCCCCATCGACCACATGCCCTACCTCCCCAACCTCGCCACGCCCAAGGATGACGTATACGATAAGTCGGTGGCCGCCCTGGCCGGAGAGCTCGAAAGGTGCGAACTTCTGGGGATACCATACCTGGTCACCCACCTGGGAAGCCACCTGGACGCGAGCAAGGAGAAGGGGATCGAAAGGACGGCCGAGGCGATCATAAAGGTCCTCTCCTCCGTAGACAACGAGGTGATCCTCCTTTTAGAGACGACTTCTGGCTCCAAAAACAGCGTCGGCGGATCTTTTGAGGATCTGGCGGATATAATGAGACGGGTGGGCCGGGATGACCGGGTCGGAGCCTGTTTCGATACCTGCCACGCCTTTGTGGCAGGATACGAGCTGAGGACTGAGGACGGGCTGGGGGAGACGATGGAGGAGTTCGATAGGACTGTGGGCCTGGAGAGGATCAAGGTCGTCCACCTCAACGACTCCAAAGGCCCCCTCGCCTCTAAGCTGGACCGCCACGAGCACATAGGCCTGGGCGAGATCGGCGAGGAGGGGTTCAGGCTGATCCTCGGCCATCCCGGCATAAGAACTCGCCCTCTGATCCTGGAGACCCCCTCGGACGAGAGGAGGGACGATCGGGGCAACATCGCAAAGGTCAGAGAGCTCGCGGGAGAGGATTAGATGAGACTTTCCGGACGAGGGGACGTCGCCGTCGTCGCGATCCTCGCCGCCTACGGCACCCTCGTCCTGGCGACCTTCTGGGACAGCCCCTACTTCGCAGCCCTCCTTCTGCTGCCGCCGCCGATAGTTCTGGGGTTGATCCTCGGCGATCCAAGAATGGCGGCGGCGATGGGTCTTTCGGGCTCGATCCTCGGTCCCCTGACGGAGATGGCCTGCGTGGCGGGAGGGCTCTGGACCTACGCCAACACCGGAGGCCTCCCTTACGTTCCTCCCTGGAACTTCCCCATCTGGGCCTGCTTTCCCCCGGCGGTCTGGCTTCTGACAAGAGCCCTCCTCGGAACTGACGTTACGATCACCTCCTCTCCAAGAGCTCTGCCCCTGGCCCTGGCGGGGATCGGCGCCGAGATCGCGATCTTCGTCTCCTTGGGCATGAACCCACCTCTCGCCCTGGCGGGTGGGGCAGCTCTGGCGGCGGCGGTGATCTTCGCCTTCAGGGAGAGGGCGACCTTGGCGATGATGGGAACGGGAGCCCTCCTAGGACCGATATGCGAGTCGCTGCCGATCGCCGCCGGAGCCTGGTGGTATGCGGCCCCCGTCGATCTGTTCGGAATGCCAGCCTACATGATCCTCGCCTACTCCATCTTCGGAGGGCTGGTGGGCCACGCCTCGAAGGCCGTGGGGGCGCTATTGGCCGGTGGTGACTACTTCCCGCCTTGAAGGGCGGGGTTTTACGCCCCTCTCCGCAACCCAATACCTATCAGGAGCTACACTTCAGCGACTACCCCGGATCTCTCCAAGCTACGGGGCCAGCAGATCCAGGGTGCCTGGGGGCTGAAGGTTGCAGACCTCGCGCGCTTCGGACGTCGGCAAGCTAAACCGGTGGGCTCAACCGGTTGGGGCTGAAGATAACCAAAGAGTCGCAGTCGTGATTTGATAGCGTGCTCAGATCACCAGGACCGCCGCCCCCTCGATCCCTCCGGACCGCAGCCTCTCCAGGGCGAGGTTCGCCTCCTCCAGAGCGAAGGGCATCACCTCGGTCCTCACCGGGACCCGGGGGGCGATTCTCAGAAACTCCTCGCCGTCCTGCCGGGTCAGGTTGGCGACAGACCGCAGAACCCTCTCCTCCCAGAGGATCTGGTAGGGGAAGGAGGGTATCTCGCTCATGTGGATCCCGGCGCAGACGACGGTCCCGCCCTTGGCCGTAGACCTCAGCGCCGCGGGGACGAGGGGACCCACGGGGGCGAAGATGATGGCGGCGTCCAGGAGAACGGGCGGCTCCTGGTCTGAGCCTCCGGCCCAGGCTGCGCCGAGCCGGAGGGCGAAGTTCTGGGCCTCGAGATCGCCGGGGCGGGTGAAGGCGTAGATCTCCCGTCCCTGAAACCGGGCCACCTGGGCGATGATGTGGGCTGCGGCCCCAAATCCGTAGATTCCGATCCTCTCCGCACCGGGAACCGCTGTCGCCATCCGGTAGGACCGGTAGCCGATCAGGCCAGCGCAGAGCAGCGGCGCGGCCTCGGCGTCGCCGTAGGAGTCGGGGAGCCGAAAGGAGAACCGCTGGTCGGCGAGGGCGTACTCGGCGTACCCGCCGTCGATGGTGTAGCCGGTGAAGAGGGCGTCGTCGCAGAGGTTCTCTTTTCCCCTCCTGCAGTACGGGCAGGTCCCATCGGCATAGCCGAGCCAGGGGACCCCCACCCTCTCCCCCATCCGGAAGCGATCTGTGCCCTCGCCCCCGGCGAGGACCGTCCCCACGATCTCGTGGCCCGGGATCAGGGGGAGCTTCGGCTCCGGCAGCTCGCCGTCTACGATGTGCAGGTCGGTCCTGCAGACGCCGCAGGCCCGGACCTTGATCAGAATCTCTCCGGGGCCTGGCCGGGGGACCGGGACCCTCTTCTCTTTCAGGGGCGTTCTCGGCTCTTCGAGAACCATGGCCCGCATGGTCTTCGGGATATTCATATCGTTCACCTCGCATCAGCAGTCGATCTCGTGCACCACGAGAGCAAAACCTTTTTGGACGTTCCCGACAACTTCCCTCATTAAAGATGATATACCTATACTACTCGGATCGGTTCTCCGAATACAACTTCGGACCCCACCATCCCCTGAGGCCGGTCCGTCTGGCTTTGGCCTATCGGCTGATGGAGGACTACGGCCTCCTGGACGAGGGCGACGTCCAGGTCGTCGAGCCGCCTCTGGCGAGCGAGCTGGAGCTACTCTCCGTCCACACCCCCGAGTACCTGGAGGCGGTCAGGTCCGAGATGCCGAACATCCTCTTCGGCCTGGGGATCGGCGACAACCCCGTCTTCGAGGGGATCTACGACGCCTCCCGCCTCGTCGCTGGAGGAAGCATCGATGCCGCGAGGAGGATCGCGGAGGAGGGCTGCGTCGCCTTCAACTTCGCCGGGGGCCTGCACCATGCCATGCCCGACCGGGCCTCGGGCTTCTGCATCTTCAACGACCCGGCCCTGGCCATCCGGACCTTGAGGAGAAAGTTCGGCCGGGTCCTCTACATCGACATCGACGCCCACCACGGTGACGGGGTCCAGAAGGTCTTCTACGACGATCCCAGAGTCCTCACCGTTTCCATCCACGAGTCGGGAAGACACCTCTTCCCCGGGACCGGCTTCGTCGACGAGCTGGGGGAGGAGACGGGCTTCGGATATTCGGTGAACATCCCCCTGCCCCCGGGCTCGGGTGACCGGGAGTACGAGAGGGCCTTCGAGGCTATCGTCCCCCCTCTCTTTGAGGCCTTCAGGCCGGAGGTGGTGGTCTCCCAGCTCGGTGCCGACGCCCACTACGCCGACCCCCTCGCGGACCTGAACCTGACCCTCTCGGGCTACGGGCGGCTCGTCTCACGGATCGGGGAGCTGAAAGATCAGTACGCCGAGGGGCGGCTCCTCGCCCTGGGGGGCGGCGGCTACAACCTGGGAGTAGTTCCGGTCTCCTGGGCTGCCGCCCTCCAGATCATGAAGGGAGAGGAGGTCCGGGAGTATCTACCCCCATTCTGGGCCGAGCTGTTCAAAAACGAGGTGGGGGGCTCTCCCCTCTGCCCGCCGGATCGGGGCCCCGTAAACGAGGTCCAGGAGGACGGCGGGAGGCGAAGGAGGATCTCCGAAGATCTCGATCGAACCCTGGGCGATCTTCGGGCCCGACTGGCCGAGGTCCACCCCCGATTTCGGATTATTGACCGATAGATCGATCGGGAATAGGAAGGAGATGATGGCGAGCTCGATTGCGGGAGGCCATCCGGCTCGACCAAAAGCTCCTTTTATTCCCATCGGCATCACCGGTTGGAGCTTTGATTATGGCGATCCATCCCATCGAGTTTCGTTACGGAAATCCCGAGATGAAGGACCTCTGGTCGGAGGAGTACAGGTTTCGGTGCCTCTTTCTGGTCGAGGCCGCCCTCTCCCGGGCCGAGGAGGAGCTCGGCCTCATCCCCGAGGGGGCCGCAAAAGACATCGAGAGGGCCGCCGGCGCGGCGAGCCCCGAGCGGGCTAAGGAGATCGAGGACGAGATCGGCCACGACATGATGGCCGTCGTCCACGCCCTGGCCGAGTCCTGCGAGTGGGCAGGAGAGTGGGTCCACCTGGGCGCCACCTCCAACGACATCCTGGACACGGCTACCGGCCTTCAGATCAAGGCCTCCCTGGAGGTCCTGGAGGTGAAATTGAAGAGGGTTCTCGGGGTCCTCCTGGCCAGGGCCGAGGAGCACAAGCATCTCGTCTGCGCCGGCAGGACCCACGGCCAGATCGGAGTTCCCACCACCTACGGCCTCCGGTTTGCGGTCTGGGCCTCGGAGATGGCCCGCCACCTGGAGAGGCTCGGCCAGCTCAAGCCCCGGGCCGCCGTGGGCAAGATGAGCGGCGCCGTCGGGACCCAGGCGGCCTTTGGCCCCACCGGCATGAAGATCCAGGAGAGGGTGATGGAGATTCTGGACCTCCGGGAGGTGGACGTCTCAAACCAGGTCGTCCAGAGGGACCGACACGCCGAGATGATCTGCTGGATGGGGCTGGTCGCATCGACCCTGGACAAGATCTGCGTTGAGATCAGGACCCTCCAGAGGAGCGAGATCGGAGAGGTCGGTGAAGTATTCGGCAAAAAGCAGGTGGGCTCGAGCACCATGCCCCACAAGAGAAACCCCATCAAGTCTGAGCAGGTCTCCGGCCTCTCCCGGGTCGTCCGGGCTCAGATCGAGCCGGCATTCGCCAACATACCTCTATGGGACGAGAGGGACCTCACCAACTCCAGCTGCGAGAGGGTCATCTTCCCCGAGGCCTTCATCTTCACCGACCACCTCCTCGCCCTCACCGCCCGGATCCTGGAGGGGCTCACCATAAGGCCCGATCAGGTCGAGAAGAACCTCAACCTGCTGAAGGGCCTGAACATGGCCGAGTCGGTGATGGTGGAGCTGGCGAAGCGGGGCGTCGGCCGGCAGAAGGCCCACGAGATCATGAGAAGCGCCTCCATGCGGGCCGTCGAGGAGGATAGAGCCCTCGCCGGGGTCCTGATCGAGGAGGAGACGGTCGCAGGTATCCTCACCGGCGACGAGATCAGACGGCTTCTCGACCCCCACCAGTACATAGGAACCGCCGTCGAGCAGGTGGAGAGGCTCATTTTGAAGCTCGAGCCGCTCCTGGACTGAATTTTGGGGCCGCAGAGAGCGAAACGAGATGGTAGGGCCGGAGGGGATGACCCCGAGCCGGGCGAGAAGATACGAACGGAGGAGCAGATACGAACGGAGGAGACATGGCTGCAGCCCGGCCCCGGGCGTTCTTGCTGAAGCCGGGCCACCTGGAGAGGGACGAGGCGGGAAACATCCTGGACGCCCGGTCCTCGGTGACCCTGATCCTCACCCAGTCCAGAAATATCGTCGTCGACACCGCCACCGAGGGGGAGGAGGAGCTGATAGTCGGGGAGCTGGCGGCCCTGGGCCTCTCTCCTGAGGAGGTCGACCTGGTCATCAACACCCACGACCACCCCGACCACTCCGGAAATAACGGCCTCTTCCCTCGGGCCCGAATCCTCTCTGGAGAGGGGGTGGGGCGATTGAAGGAGGGGGATCATGTGGCCTCAGGCGTCTGGATCATGGAGACGCCGGGCCACAGCCTGGATAGCATATCCGTCGTCTGCGAGTCCTCCCGGCGGACGGTGATGGCGGGAGACGCCATCCCCCTGATGGGAAACTATCTGAGGTGGGTTCCGCCCCGCCTACACGTGGACAGGGAGCTCGCCATGAGGAGCATGGCGAGGATCGTCGAGGTCGCAGATCTGGTGGTCCCCGGCCACGATTCGCCTTTTCTCGTGCGGGAGAGGGTGCGAGTGACTGATCTGGGCTGAAGGACCTATCGTTCACCCTCTGCGGCTGCGCCATTCCTGCTAAAAATGTCCCCTCGATCTCGCTTATATGTAGCGACATTCAATTCAAAATGCAAAAAAGGCAATCTATTAATAGTAAAAAATGTAGACCCAACGCAAGATGCCTCTGAAACTTACATCAAAAGAGAAGCTGGTCCTCTACGGCCTTGCGCGGTACCCGGGACTCAGCGATATAGATCTTGCCTCGAAGATTGGGGTGGATCGATCGACGATCTTCAAGAGCAAGAGAAAGTTTCGGGAGTGGGATATGGTCCAGCTTCTGAACGTCCCCTCCGGGGTGGGCGTGGGGGCGGAGATGATGACCGCGGTCTTCGCCAGATACAAGCCCAACGCCCCTGTGGAGGCGAGGAAGAACAAGTCGGGTTTCAAAGAGTGGGTAGACCACCCACACTGCGTATTCCACTCCGCCACCGACTCCGACTCCGTCTCCATGGTCTACTCCCAGAGCTTCACCGACTTCAAGAGGGTCTTCGATCCGGTCACGGACGACTACAGGGACGCCGGGTTCGTCGAGGATATCGGATGCTATCATTACCCCTTCTCCCTCACCCGGGTCTCCTGGGACTCGGCCCTGGCGGTGAACAACACCTTCGACCTCGGCAGGACCGACCTCCAGTACGAGCCCCCCGTCGAGGAGGAGGTCCCCGAGGACTCGATCAAGCTCACCGAGAAGGACAAGCTCGCCCTCCTCGCCTTCGTCAAGTACCCTGCCCTCTCGGACCTGGAGCTCTCCCGGAGGACGGGGATCTCCAGGCCCACCATCTCCGGGAAGAGGAACAAGTTCTTCGCGAGCGGGCTCTTGAGCCGACAGGCGAACGTCAACTGGAAGAAGATCGGCTGCGAGCTGATGATCTTCTACCACATCAACGTCCGGCCGAAGGCCACCTCTGAGGAGATGATGGAGGTCTACTCCTCCTTCAGAAGGATAGGGGCCGCCGTCTGCAGCTACATCCAGCCCGGCGAGATCTTCGGCTCCTTCCTCTCCCAGTGCTACGTGGAGATGAAGGAGAGGATGGATAATGAGGTCAAAAAGCTCAGCGAGGTGGGGCTCATCACAGAGAGGCCGACCTGCGTCATCATGCCCCTCCGAGAGCTGAAGGTGAGGAAGATCGACTACGCCCCCATGGTGAGGTCGATGCTCAATATCGAGACCGAGATATGATCGGCGAGATCGTGGTCGTCGCATCCAGGACGGACCCCGCCAGCGAGAACATCGCTGAGAGGATGATGGAGCTCGCCCTCTGGGAGGACGAGGGGCTCTACCATCGATTCGGGGGCTATCGGCTGGTCGTCCTCGACGAGAGGCTGATCAACCTTCGGGATCTGGAGGGGCGGCTGAGGGAGATGGGCCTATCTCCCGGGCTGATCGTCTTCGCCTCTAGGCACCAGGCAAAGGATGGAACGCCCCGGCTCTGCGGCCACTTCCCTGGAAACTCCGGGGATGCTGTCATGGGTGGAAGGCCGAGAGAGCTGGCGGTGGCGGCACCAGGAGCCCTCAAGTCCTTCATCCTGAATTTGACGAGAGCCCCCCCGGAGGGCTTTGAGATCACCGTCGAGGCGACCCACCACGGGCCGACGGACCTATCGACCCCCTCCCTCTTTGCGGAGATCGGAAGCACCGAGGCGGAGTGGTTGAACTCAGAGGCAGGTTGTGCTGTGGCCAGGTCGATTCTAAAGCTGGAGGATCTTCTGGTCCCCGCCTTTATCGGCTTCGGCGGAGGCCACTACGTAAAGCGGCAGAACCGGCTGCTCATGGAGACGAAGATCGGCTTCGGCCACCTCTTCTCCAACTACCAGGCAAAAGACCTCGATCTCTCGATGATCGAGGAGGCGGCCCAGAAGTCCGGGGCGGTCGGGGCTTATCTGGACCGAAAGTCCCTCCGCTCGGCTGAGAAGAGGAGGATCTCGGAGGCCCTGGAGGAGATCGGCGTCGAGGTGATGAACGAGAGGGAGATCGGAGAGCGCTACCCTCCCCATCTCTGAGATCCCCGGAACTGCGAGGCGATTTTTCAGAGGAATCCGGGAGCGGAGGAGAATAGCGACCATCTCCGGTAGCCCATGCACCTCTTGAGCCTTCCCACCGCCATCTCGAAGGCCGCCTCCCTGGGCAGCTTTCCATCTTCGTAGACGGCATCCAGGACCTCTCTCGTGTTCTTTCGGACCTTCTCCTCGATCGCATCGAAGGTCTCAGAGCGGGAGGCTCCCCGGTACTCGTTGGCCGCGCATATCACCCCGCCGGCGTTGGCGATGAAGTCGGGGACCGAGAGGATCCCCCTCTCGGAGAGGATCTTCTCCGCCCCGGCGGTTATGGGGATGTTGGCTCCCTGAACCACCAGCTTGGTCTTCAACCTGCCTACGTTCCCCTCGTCGATCACGTCGGGCCGCGCCGCCGGGATCCAGATATCGCACTCGACGTCGATGATCGCCTCCCGATCGAGCTTCCTTCCTCCAGCATAGTCCACCACGCTCTTTCCCGTCCCCTTGATATCGATGAGAGCGCCGACGTCCAGGCCTTGGGGATCAAAGACGGCTCCGCAGGAGTCGGCCGCCCCGACCAGGACTGCACCCCTCTCCGAGAGGAAGCGGGCTGCATGCCTCCCCACGGCCCCAAACCCCTGGACCGCCACCCTCGCCCCCTCCAGCTCGAGGTCGAGGTATTCGAGGGCCAGCTCCGTCGAATGGAAGACGCCCCACCCCGTAGCCCCGATCTCGTCGAGGGGGATCCCTCCCACCTCGCAAGGGAGGCCCACAGCTCTTCCGATCTCGTCCCTGACCCAGGCCATGCACTCCTCGTCGGTCCCCATATCCGGGCCGAAGATGTACTCGTCGACGTTCCTCAGGGCAGAGGCCATGGCCCTGATCTTCCTCTCCTTCTCTCTCCTCGGCATCTTCGGGTCGCCGTATATCACCGACTTGCCGCCGCCGTGGGGGAGGTCAGCGGCGGCGTTCTTGAGGGTCATGGCCCGGGCGAGCCTCACGCACTCCTGGCAGCTGACGTCGGGGGCCATCCGCAGGCCGCCGATGGAGGGTCCCCGGGCTACGTTGTCCACCACCAGGATGCCCCTGAGCCCCGCCGAAGGCTCGTAGACGTGGATGATCTTGGTCGGTCCCAGCTCATCTGCAAAATCGAAAAGGTCTCTCATCCTCTGCACCTTGGATTTTTTATCTAGCTCCACCCCATGAAATAATTTCCCATAACCTCCGATTTCGCATCCGAACTGATCGGGGGGATATTCTTGGAGTGGCCTCACCATTTATAAGTCGGATCTGAAATAAGGAAAGTTTACTTGAGCTCAGATCAATCTTTTCTAATAATAGGTAAATGTTATATACCCGATAATTGCTCTTGAGGTCGTCTGATCCACATCATGCCATCTCATAGATGGGATCAGCGATCAATTGTCATTGGGAGAACTATGGAGGAAAATCGTCTATGATGGCTGCCGTGCTGGAAGCTCCCGGGAGGATGGCCCTGCGGGAGGTGGAGGACCCGGTCTGCCCCCGGGGCGGCCTGATATTGAAGGTCGAGGCCTGCTCGATATGCAGCACCGATGTGAAGATGCTCAAGGGGGGACAGAGGGATCTGGTATACCCCCGGATCCTGGGCCACGAGATCGCGGGCGTCGTCTCCGAGAGGGACGGCGTCGGCCCCGGGGTCGGAGAGGGGGTCCAGATATTCCCCGGCGTCTTCTGCGGAAGTTGCCCCTCCTGCAGGCGGGGGGCTGAAAACATGTGCGAACGAATTCAGATCTTCGGCTTCAACCTCGACGGCGGGTTTGCGGAATATCTCTCGGTTCCGGGGGGCTCGGCCAGAAATGGAGGCGTCAATCTCATCCCCGACGGGCTCGACTTCGAGCTGGCGGCCCTGGCCGAGCCCCTGGCCTGCTCTATCAACGCCCAAGAGCGGGTGGGGGTCGGAGAGGGCGACTCGATTTTGATCTTTGGGGCCGGTCCCGCGGGTTTTCTTCACACCCACCTCGCCCGGGAGAGGGGGGCCTCGACGGTGGCGATCGTCGAGCCCCTCGAAGAGCGGGCCGATCTCGCCAGGGCCTCTGGAGCGGACCTGGTCATCAACTCGGGCGGAGAGGATCTTTTCGAGCTGGCGATGGAGCTGACCGGCGGGATGGGCTTTGATGTCATCGTCCTGGCCAGCCGCGATGTTGCCGTAGACGCCGACCTCCTCGCCCTCCTCGCCCCTCGGGGTCGTATCTCTCTCTTCTCCGGCCTCCCCCCGGAGATCGCCGTCCCGCATCTGGACTTGAACCATCTCCACTACCGGGAGAAGATGATCGCAGGCTCTTACGGCTGCACCCCTGCCCAGAACAGGGAGGCTCTGGAGATTATCTCCGGCCACCCTGATCTCAGCCAGCTGATCACCGAGAGGGTCTCCCTGGCCGAGATGATGCGGGGGATGGAGCACGCCGAGAGGCGTGAGGGGCTGAAGGCGGTGGTGACGAATTTTGGTGGGTGATATCCTTTGGAAGATGCAATTGCAGATTTTGGATCAAGGCTGAACCGGCTCATAGCCGGGGGGAGCCTCAGCCGGGAGGAGTCGAGGGTGATGTTCAGCCAGATTTTAAACGACGAGCAGCCCGACGCTCATCAGGGGGCGTTTCTTGCGGCCATCACCGCCAAGGGTCCGACCCCCGACGAGATCGCAGGAGGCTGGGAGGCGATAATCGAGCTTGACACCATCAGGGTCATCCCGCGGATCTCCGGAGATCTCTTCGAGAACTGCGGAACGGGTATGGACGGCGTTGATACCTTCAACATCAGCACCGCCGCCTCCATCGTCGCCGCCGCCGCCGGCGTTCCCATGGCAAAGCACGGAGCGAGGGCGATAACCTCCCGCTGCGGCACCGTCGACATCCTGGAGATTTTGGGGGTGGAGGTGGAGGCCGACCCCCCAATCATAAAAAGAAGCATCGAGGAGGCCGGGATCGGGATCTTCAACGGCATGAGCCCCAAGGTCCATCCGGCGGGCCTCGGGAGGATCCTCTCCAAGATCAGGTTCGGGACGATCCTGAACATGGCGGGGTCCCTGGCAAACCCGGCGATGCCTCGGTCTGGCCTTCGAGGGGTCTACTCGAAGGATCTGGTGATACCGGTCGCCGAGGCGATGAAAAAGATCGGCTACACCAGGGCGATGGTCGTCTTCGGCCTAGCCTCCGACGGCCGGGGAATGGACGAGGTATCACCCTCTGGAAAGAGCTTCGTCGCCGAAGTTCGGGAAGATGGCGGTATAGAAACTTTTGATCTCACTCCGGCGGACTTCGGGGCAGAGCCGGTGGACGAAAGGCATCTTCTCCCCCGGGAAGACCGGGTCGACGAGGCGGTGGAGCTTCTCCGGGTCCTCTCCGGGATGGAGAGAGGGCCAAAAGAGACGGCGGTCAGCATCAACTCGGCCCCCATCCTCAAGATCGCCGGGAAGGTCGATGACCTCTGGGAGGGGTTCTCTATCTCAAGAGAGATCATCCGGTCGGGGAAGGCCACTGAGAAGCTCGGCGAGTGGGTGAGAGCTCAGAACTCCGATCCACTGGCCGGGGCCGAGAGCTTCGAGCTCCTCGTCGAGAGGGCGGCAAACTGAGACCTTTAACTTATTCCCCTTTTCCATCCCCTCATCCGGATTCGATATCCAGGACCCCCGAGACCTTCGCCAGGTACCCTTCCAGGTAGACGTCGCAGACCTCCCACTCGACGTCGACCTCGATCTCGGCCATGATCTCCTGGAGCTGGACCTTCACCTGGCCCCAGGTGTACTTGTTTTCAGATCTGCAAAGCTCCGTCATGAGGCGCAAGGTGGGAACGAAGATCTTCTTGAACTCGGACCGGATGAAGGCCATGAAGGGCTCGGATAGGTCCCTGTAGACGTAGGATCGGAGCTCCGCCAGAAGGTCGTACTGAGCCTGGCAGGGGTCGTCGTAGGGGTCTTTCAGATCCCGTTCCCAGTGCTCGCCGAGGCTCTCGTACCCCTTTTTGATCATCTCGTCGACCCTGGCCCTCGCCTTCCCGTCCCCCATCTCGGCCGCGAGCTTGTATCCTGTGAGCCGGAGCCGGAGGAGCTGCATCCTCCCCTCCTCGAAGGTGAGGCTCATGTGAAACCTGCTCAGGTAGTCGGCTATGTGGTCGAGCCTCGTCTCCGGATCGAAGCTGACGGCCATCATCTCACCCCCCCAGAGCCCCTGCTAGCTGGACTCGCCAACCTTCCAGATCCGCCAGCTCCCCTCGATCGATCGATGATTCGTGACCCGTTCATATTCGGACTTATATATCTTCAGAGTTTAAGGCCTTTGGCCCCGGACGAAAGTGGACGGCTTTGATGAGCCGACCTTGTCGAGGGGCATAAATTTATCCGAAGACGGAGCGTAAGGCCCCCTCATCAGGAGGATATCGAGGTTGGTGCAGGTTTTCCTGGAGATAATGAGGCCCGGCAACTGTCTGATGGCAAGCCTGGCAGCCCTGATCGGCCTGTTGGTGGCCGACAGCGGCCCCGATCCCCTCACCGCCGTCCTGGCGGCCCTGGCGGTCTTCGCGGTGACGGGGGCTGGAAACGCCGTAAACGACTACTTCGACCGCGATATCGACGCCGTCAACAGGCCAGGCCGGCCGATACCGAGCAACAGGATCAGCCCGGATCTCGCCCTGGCCTGGTCGATCTTCCTCTTCGTTCTGGGGTGCCTTGCGGCCCTCTTCGTAAACCCCATCGCTTTTGCCATAGCCGTCTTCAACTCGATCCTCCTCTACCTCTACGCCCGAGACCTCAAGGTCACGCCCCTGGCGGGAAACCTGGCCGTGGGGTACCTGACCGGCTCGACCTTCCTCTTCGGAGGGGCCGCTGGCGGCGACGTCGGGATCACCGTCTTCCTCTTCCTCCTGGCCTTCCTGGCGACGCTGGCAAGGGAGATCGAGAAGGATATCGAGGACCTGGCCGGAGATATGGCCAGCGGCGCGAGAACCCTGCCCATCGTCGTAGGTGAGAAGAGGTCGTCCCTCCTCGCAGCCGGCTTCGTCGTCGCGGCGATCGGTCTCAGCTACCTCGCCCCCCTGGGCAGGGCGTACATGGTGGCGGTCACCGTCGCCGACCTCCTCTTCCTCGCGGCGCTGGTGAGCATCATCAGGGGCGAGGCTCCTCGGGCCCAGAAGATGCTGAAGGCGGGGATGGCGGCGGCCCTGGCGGCCTTTATGGTGGCGGCCTTGGCGGGGATGGGGTATCTCTGAGCCGGGACCGAGGGGCCTTCCTCTGGCTGCTGATAACTGGAGGGGCGGGTTCGAAGGCGTTAAATGTAAAAGATGAGATATATCGGTTCATGGGGGTTTTCCATGAAGATATTTGAAGCTGCTCTGATGGGAATGATGCTGATCCTGGCATCGGCGAGCTCCTGCCTGGGAGCCGACGACGAGGGGGAAGAGACCTCGACCCTGACCGTATCGGGGACGGGGGACGCGACCGCCGACGCCGATATGGTGACGATAGTCCTCGGGGTTCAGACCCGAAACGAGAGCGCTGCCGGCGCCGTCGCCGATAACGCCCGGATGATGGCCGACTCCATCCAGGCCCTGTTGGCGG
>NZ_JBNGCU010000001.1:46593-53256 GCF_049974945.1 Methanocrinis sp.
GCCGTCGCCGATAACGCCCGGATGATGGCCGACTCCATCCAGGCCCTGTTGGCGGCCGGGGTCCCCGAGGAGGAGATCAAGACCTCGAGGTTCTCCATATACCCCACCCGAGACTGGATAGACGGCAAGAGGTCCGAGAAGGTCGTCTTCGAGGTCTCAAACCAGGTCACCCTCTCCCTAGATCTCACCGATGAGGTGGACGTGGGCGAGGTCCTCGACGCCGCCGTTGGCGCGGGGACCAACAGCGTGGAGAGCGTCACCTTCGGACTCCGGGACCCCGCGGGAGTCCAGGAGGAGGCCCTGGAGGACGCGGTCGATGATGCCGTGGGCAAGGCCCTGGTGATCTCGGAGGCTGCGGGGGTGAATCTCGGCCGAGTCTTATCGATCTCCGAGGGTGGAGCCTCGACCGAGCCCATGGCCGAGAGCCGGGTCTTCTTCGCCGCCGACGCCGGGGGTGCGACGCCGATTGTGCCGGGGGACGTGGAGGTGACGGCTGCGGTGACCATCACCTACGAGATCGAGGGATGAGCAGAGTTGAGGTCCAAAAAGACGACGGTCAGCCTGCCATCGGGCGGATCTCACCTGTCGTTCCTTTTTTTATATATCGCTGTACATCCAATAAATATAAAAAAGCTGCGGGACTGTCCTCGGCTCATCCCGCGTCGTAGTAGCAGACCTCGTCGACGTCCAAGACGGTCGGAGATCCGAGCCCGAAGCTCTTGACGCCCCTCACCCGACCATGGCCCACCATCGCAAGCTGGACCCTCGCCGCCTGGGCCTCCCTCTCCTCGTAGAAGTCGGCTCCGGCCTGGACCATCTTGTGGGTCACCACCTGAATCTCCCGGATACGAGTCAGCATACCGCCGGTCCCGGCGACGATGTCCGGGCCGCTCGCCTCGGTCAGGAAGATGACGTCTCCGGGGCTCGAGTGGAGGAGGGCGAGGAAGTTCTGAGGGCTCCTGATCTCGAGGGTCCGGATCCCGTTCTCTACGAGCTCCCTGATCACCTGTCTGGATATCCCAGTAAGTGCAACGCATTCCATGATCATCACCCGTACATCGGGTACTGGAGCTCTTTTTTGCCCGGAACCTCTTCGGCAGAGGTGCTCTTCACCTGCTCGGCGAGCTTCTGCATCTGAAGCTCGATCTCGTCCGCCCTCTCCTCAAGCTCCTTCGTATCGACGTCGAGGCCGTAGAGGGTGTTGAGCATCTTGACGGTGACGATGGCAGCCCGAGGATCTGGGGCCATGCTGTGGGTCTCGCCCAGGAGGCATATCGCCGGCATATTTCGGAGCAGGCATTCGTTCATGACGCTCCCTGATATACCCGATATCGTCCCGATCTCGAAGACCTCCACCTTCTCCCTTATCCTCTCCAGCATCTCCTCGGTGGTGGCGGCGCCGAAGACCCTCTGCTCCTCGCCCATCACCGTAATCCCGGCAAGACAGACCATCTCCTTAGCTCCGATCGACTCGACCCAGGATACGATCCCCCGGGCGAGGTCGTAAGAGGCTGCGGGGTGGACCGGAATATCCGAGCTTATCACCACCACCCCCAGGTCTGCCTTCTCGTATATCCTCACCGGCATGTGGGCTACCCCGCCCACCAGGACCGATAGGGGCGGAAAGAACCTAGAGTCTATGGCGCCTAGGTAGTCCATCTCCAGCTGGTTGACGACGTACTGGCTTGCGATGTTTCCGATCAGTCCGATCCCCGGAAACCCCTCGATGACCACCGGGTTCTCGGATTTCGGCCTCTCGGCTCTGACCTGGACTTCGTCAGTCATGAAAATATCTTTACCATCTGATTGCTGATAAGATCATCGCTCACCGCCTTACCAACCCACCACCCGGGTCCCTTGCTGTAACAACTTATTAATTCGATCAACGCCTTGGATTACCTGCAAATCTTCGAGATGGGGTGATCCTATGGGATTCGAACACGTCGAGGGGGAAGACCGGGGCGATATACTGCTCTACGCCCTCAGCACCTGTGTCTGGTGCAAGAAGACCAAAAAGCTCCTCGCTGACCTGGGGGTGGAGTACAGCTACATCTACGTCGATCTTCTGGAGGGGGAAGAACGGAAGAGTACCCTTGATGAGGTGAAGCGGCACAACCCGAACGCGTCTTTTCCCACCACGGTCATCGACGACGACCTGTGCATCGTCGGGTACAAGGAGAGGGAGATAAAGGAGGCGCTTGGGCTATGACCGATTTTGAGCCATCTTCTGAGGAGGTGGAGGCCCTCTTCGAGCAGCTGGACAGGGAGGCCGAGGAGATGGGCTACCACCTCAACCCGGACGCGGACTTCACCGAAGACCTGGTCCGGGGCCTTCTGGTCAACGAGAGGCGCTACGGCTATCGGGCCTGCCCCTGCAGGCTCGCCTCGGGGGACAGGGACGACGACCTGGACATAATATGTCCCTGCGACTATCGAGACCCGGATCTGAACGAGTACGGGGCCTGCTACTGTGCCCTCTACGTCTCCGAGGAAGTCCTCGCGGGCGAGCGGGAGCCGGGACCCGTTCCCGAAAGAAGGCCGTCGCCGGAGGTGCGGGAGAGGGCGGCGCGATCCCTCACCTCCCCCTCCGCCGAGTCGATCTCTTCTCTCTCTTACCCGGTCTGGAGGTGCCGGGTCTGCGGCTACCTCTGCGCAAGAGACGAGCCTCCGGGAGTCTGCCCCATATGCAAGGCCGAGATGGACCGGTTTGAGAGATTCATCTGAAGGGCGGTCTGAAACTCTGATGATGGCGGGAAGGACACTTTGGCGGAAGAGGAGGACCAGAAGATGGCGGAGAAGGAGACTAAGGCCGAGCTCAAGATATCGGGAATGATCTGCGCATCCTGCGCCTCCGCAGTAGAGGACTCCCTGAAGGAGGTGGAGGGGGTCGTTGAGGCCAGGGTGAACCTGGGAACAGAGACCGCCTCCGTCGAGTACGATCCCGCCAAGACGAAGCTCATCGACCTGGAGAGGGCCGTATTGGAGGCGGGATACGGCGTCGTCAACGAGAGGGTCGCCCTCAAGATCGGCGGGATGATGTGCGCCTCCTGCCTATCCGTGGTGGAGGACGCCATCGGCGAGGTGGAGGGGGTCAGCGGCGTCAGCGTCGACCTCTCGTCCGAGAGGGCGTACGTCACCTACAACCCGAAGATCGCCTCCGTATCCGATATGAGGGCGGCGATAGAGGGGGCCGGCTATACCTACGTGGGGGTCGCAGGAGAGGAGAGCGAGGAGGCCGAGAAGAGGGAGGTGGAGGCGAGAGAGAGGGACCTTGGGGATAAGCGGCGAAGGATCCTGGTGGGCTTTGCCGCAGGGGCCCTACTGATGGTTCTGGGGATGGCCCCCCTCTCCCCACCGTTGCCGATGCCCTACCTGATGCTGGTCATATCGACACCGCCCTTCGTCTACCTCGCCAGTCCCATCTTCTCGGCCGGGCTCAGGGCTCTACGGCACCGGAGCCTGACCATGGACGTCATGTACTCCATGGGGATAGGGGTCGCCTTCGCCTCGAGCCTTATGGGCACCTTCGGAATCGTTCTAACACCTCAGTTCATCTTCTACGAGACCTCCGTCTTTCTTGCAGCCTTTCTGACTCTGGGAAGGTACCTGGAGACGAAGGCGAAGGGGAGGACCTCTGAAGCGATCAAGAAGCTGGTTCGCCTGCAGCCCAGGACAGCCACCGTCCTCCGGGACGGCCTGGAGGTGGAGGTGGCGGCCGCCGACCTCGTCTCTGGCGACCTGATCCTTGTCCGGCCGGGGGAGAAGGTTCCCGCTGACGGGGTTGTCGTCGGCGGCGAGAGCTACGTCGACGAGTCGATGATCACCGGCGAGCCGATCCCCTCCCTCAAGAGGGCGGGGGATGCCGTCGTCGGCGGGACCCTCAACAAGAACGGGGCCCTCAGGTTTCAGGCCTCAAAGGTGGGGAAGGAGACCGTCCTCGCTCAGATCATCGCCCTGGTGGAGGAGGCGCAAGGATCCAAGCCCTCCATCCAGAGGCTGGCGGATAGAGCCGTCGCCTTCTTCATCCCCGCGGTCCTGGCCATCGCGGCCGCAACCTTCCTACTCTGGCGCTTCGTCCTCACAGATCTCGTCCCCGGCGACCCCCTCCTCTTCGCCCTCACCGCCACCATCTCGGTCCTGGTGGTGGCCTGCCCCTGCGCCCTGGGGCTGGCGAGCCCCACCGCGATCACCGTCGGCCTCGGCCGGGCCGCGGAGCTTGGGGTCCTGGTGAAGAGCGGCGAGGCCCTGGAGGCGACGGAGAAGCTCAATGCGGTCGTCTTCGACAAGACCGGGACCCTCACCGCGGGAAGGCCCGAGGTGACCGACCTTCTGGGCTTCGGTATCGTCGAGGCGGAGCTTCTCCGTATAGCCGGAGGGATCGAGGCGAGCTCGGAGCATCCTCTCGCCGAGGCCGTGGTGAGAAGGGCGAGGAGCGAAGGCGTCGCCCTCGCCGAGCCGACCTCCTTTGAGGCCTTGGGAGGAAAGGGCGTCCTCGCCCGGATCGATGGGGAAGATGCGGCGATCGGAAACAGGCTTCTCCTCCGGGAGAGGGAAATTGAGATTTCAGAAGAGGTCGAGGAGGCCGCCCTCCGCCTCGAGGAGGAGGGGAAGACCGCCCTCCTCGTCGTTCTCGGAGGGAAGGTCCTGGGAGTGGTCGGCATCGCCGACGCCCTCAAGGAGAACTCGCGGGAGGCGGTCGGAAAGCTCAAAGAGATGGGCTTTAGCGTTCTGATGATCACCGGCGACAACCCCTCCACCGCCAGGATGGTGGCGAAAGAGATCGGGATCGATAGAGTCCTGGCCGAGGTTCTCCCCTCGGATAAGGCCCGGGAGATAAAGAGGCTCCAGGAGAAAGGGATGGTCGTGGCCTTCGTCGGGGACGGGATCAACGATGCACCGGCCCTAGCTCAGGCTGATGTGGGTATCGCCATTGGAAGCGGGACCGACGTGGCCATCGAGAGCGGCGAGATCGTCCTGATAAAGGACGATCTGATGGACGCGGTGGCGGCGATCGAGCTCAGCCGGAAGGTGATGGGAAGGGTGAAGCTGAACCTCTTCTGGGCCTTCGCCTACAACTCAGCCCTGATCCCGGTTGCGGCAGGGGTTCTCTACCCATCCTTGGGGATCGCCTTCCGGCCGGAGCTGGCGGCCCTCGCCATGGCCGCCAGCTCCGTGACGGTGGTATCGTTATCGTTGATGTTGAAGGGATATGTCCCCCCCGCGAAGAGGGATATGGGAAGGGTATCGAAGGCTGAGAGGCTGAAGTCTAAGTCGTCTGAAGATATCTTGGAGGAGAGCATTTTGGCCATAGATCCGGTATGCGGCATGACGGTAGACGAGAGTGATGCGAAGTTCAAGGCCGAGTACAAGGGCAGAACCTACTACTTCTGCGCTCCGGGTTGCAAGAGGGCCTTTGAGAAGGAGCCGGAGAGGTATCTGAAGAGTTGAAGGCTCGAAGTTCGAGGAGATTCGGGTGAAGGGCATGAAAAGGTATGACCTGATCGTCATCGGTTCCGGCGCAGGGATGATCATCACATCGAGGGGGACGAGGGCGGGGATGAAGGTCGCCCTGGTTGACTCCGGCCCCCTGGGCGGGACCTGTCTCAACAACGGCTGCATCCCCTCAAAGGTATTGATCTATCCTGCGGACGCGGTCAGGGCCCTGGAGGACGCGAGGGCCGCCGGGGTGAAGGCCAAAGTCGAGGAGATCGACTTCGACCTCATAATGAGGCGGATGCACGCCATAGTCGAGGAGGGGAGGCGGGGGATGGAGCGGTCCATCAAGACCAACGAGAACCTGGACTGGTATCGGGGCTGGGGCGAGTTCGTCGGAGACCTCGAGATCAGGGTCGGCGAGGAGACGATCACCGCCCCCAAGATCTTCATCGGCTCAGGGGCGAGGGCCTCGGTCCCCCCGATACCGGGCCTGGCGGAGGCGGGCTTTCTGGACAACGTCTCGGTGATGGAGCTTGAGCGCCCTCCCAAGAGCCTGACCATCCTGGGCGGAGGGTACATCGGTTGTGAGTACGGCCACTTCTTCTCCGCCATGGGAACAGAGGTGACCATCATCGGGAGAAGCCACAGACTGTTGGACCACGAGGACCCCGAGATCTCCGAGATCGTGGAGAGAAGGCTCAGAGAGCACGTCAGCGTCAAGACCGGCCACGAGGTGGTGAAGGTGGAGTGGGAGGGGGGAAAGAAGGTCGTCTCCGCCCGAGACCTGGAATCCGGCGAGGGGAGGGAGTTTGCGGCCGAGGAGGTGATGGTGGCCCTGGGGAGGAGGTCGAACGCCGACCTGCTCAAGCCGGAGAGGACGGGGGTCGAGGTCGACCGCCACGGCTGGATCGTGGTCGACGATTATCTTGAGACGACCAGGCCCGGCGTATGGGCCTTCGGGGACGCCATAGGAAAAGACATGTTCAGGCACGCCGCGAACCGCGAGGCGAGGACGGCCTGGGATAACGCCTTCGGCAAAGAGGGGGAGAAAGATAAGGAGAAGGTGAAGGTCGACCGCCACGCCGTCCCTCACGCCGTCTTCACATATCCTCAGGTCGGCGCGGTCGGCATGACCGAGGAGATGGCGAGAGCCTCCGGCTACAGGGTCCTGGTGGGAAGGGCGAAGTACGGGGACGTGACCAAGGGGTACGCCATGGCCGAGGAGGA
>NZ_JBNGCU010000002.1:0-52951 GCF_049974945.1 Methanocrinis sp.
TTTCCGATGAGAGTTCTGCCGAACTCGCCGCTGTAGAAGACCACGACCTTCATAATTTTGCTCCCGGGCAGGCAGACCAGACCGAAGAGGTCCGGTCCAGATTGGGTCGGACCGGGCCCCCCTTGCGCCCACCCATGGTATACTTAAGATACCAACGTATATAGACCAGAAGGTTTCTACAAGGATACCATGCAGGAAGGATGCACCGTCAACAGGACGGTGAAGTACATAGCCAGGAAGTGGACCCTTCTGGTAATCCTGGAGCTTTACAAGGGCGAAGGGCACAGGCGGCGCTTCTCCGAGCTTAAAAGCTGTCTTTCTGGAATCACTCCTAAGGTCCTCTCTGCCCGGCTTAAGGAGCTGGTGGGGGAGGGGCTAGTCGAGAAGGAGGTCGATGGCAGCTCCTTTCCTCCAAAAGCCGAGTACTCCCTGACGGAGAGCGGCCTTGAGATCGTGGAGATCGTCAAGGAGATGAAGCGCTGGGCTCTGAAGTGGAAGATCGAGAACATCGAGTGCAGCTGCCAGGACTGCAGCGAATGTGTGCTTTGATGCGTCCCAATTTCCGCAGTTGCAACTCTATTGCTTCGAGGTTGCAAATAAAATTGAACGCAATTTCGCAAGCTCCACAGCCTTTTTCACCTCTCGCCGCCTACACCCACCCATGAGAGCGCTGGTGGTGACCGGAAGGCTCGCCGAGGAGATGGTGCGGGAGGCTGTCGGAGAGATGGCCGACGTCCTGGTGATGGAGGTGGACGTCGCCTCCTTCATAACCCCGAAGATGCTCCGGGAGGCCAGGCCTGAAGGATACGACATAATACTGATCCCCGGAGCCATAACCGCCGACTTCGGCCCCGTCTCTTGCGAGCTGGAGACGAAGATCAGGCTGGGGCCGAAGCATGCCGTCGACCTGCGCCGGGTTCTGCCCCTCCTGGACTCGGTCGAGCTCTCGGCCACCACACCCGCCTGCGTCCTCCTGGAGGAGAGGATGAGATCTGAGGCGCGGTCCGCCGTCGATGAGCTGGAGCAGGATGCAAAAGCCTCCATGGCGATAAAGGGGGTCAAGGTCGGAGGCTCAAGTCGGATGAAGGTCTTGGCCGAGATCGTGGATGCGACCCGTTTCGGCGATCTGGGCCTCGCTGAGAGGGTTCGCCGCAGCGAGCTGGAGGGGGCGGACATGATCGATCTGGGGATCCCGCTGGACGCCGATCCTGCCGACGTGGCGAGGGCAGTTCGGACGGCGTTGGGGGCGACCCGGCTTCCGGTCAGCGTCGACACCCTGCGCCCCGAATTGCTTAACGCGGGGATCGGGGCGGGCTGCGACCTGATCCTCAGTCTGGACGGCTCGAACTTGAATGAAGTGGGCGAGACGGCTGCCTCAGCCGGGGTCTTCGCCGTGGTTCTGCCGGGTCCGGAGACGAGCCTGGCGGAGAACCTCCGCCGGGCCCTCGCCCGGGGGGTAAAGGCGATGGCCGACCCTGTTTTGAGCCCGCCGCTCATGGGGCTGGCCGAGTCGATATGCAGGTATCGTGAGTTCCATCTTGCCTTTCCAGAGGTCCCCCTCTTCTTCGGCGTGGGGAACGTGGCCGAGCTCCTGGACGCCGACAGCCAGGGGGTGAACGCCCTCCTCGCCGCCATCGGTGCCGAGGCGGGGGCGAGCGTCCTCTTCACCCCCGAGTACAGCGATAAGGCCCGGGGCAGCATCCGGGAGCTGCGGACGGCCAGCGAGATGATGCTCCTAGCCAAAGCGAGAGACAGCCCTCCCAAGGACCTGGGCCTCGATCTCCTGGTCCTCAAGGAGAAGCACCGCCGCCCTGAGGTGGAGATGCCTGCGGAGTTCGAGACGGTCGGCCCCGGTGTCGGCCGGGGCGAGGATGGCGGAGTGGGGGGTGGTGGCGGCGGCGGTCGTTGGGAGATGGACCCCGCAGGAAGCTTCAGGATCGGCGTCGCGGAGGGGAAGATCGTGGTCCGGCACGATTCTGCGACTTTGGTGGGGATCTCCGCCCGCGAGCTGTTGGCCGAGATCATCGACCGTGGTCTCGTCACCAGGCTCGACCATGCCGGATACCTGGGCAGGGAGCTGGAGCGGGCCGAGACGGCCCTGAGTCTCGGGAGAAGCTACTCTCAGGATGAATCGCTATTTCCGACAAAGAATTAAATAAGATCGGCTCGTCCACCGCCACCTGATGAATCAGAAATCATGGGCTACTATCGGGGTGGTCTTCCTCGCCGGGATAATGATCTTCTCTACCTTTGCCGGCTTCGTCATGCGGGGCGGGGGGCCCGCCGAGACGGCCGCCTCAGGTAGATGGGACCCTTCGGACTTCGGGGTGAGCGGACGGCTGATCAACTGGGAGTTCAAGAGCCTGGGGGACGCTCTGGGGATGTACCCGGAGGATCTGGTCTTCGCCTTCTGGATCAACCTGACCGCCTCGGAGAACCTCACCGAGGCCGCGGCCGCGGCCCTCCCGCCCGCGGTGGGCCTGACCTTCAGAGACCAGGTGAACCTCTACCCCTCGCCGATCGATAGGGTCTCCTGGGGCCTCTACGGAGACGAGATCGCCGAGTTCCACTGGACGAAACCCGCGCCCGTAGGAGCCCACGGCCTCGCCGTCGTCTACAACGGATACCAGCTGATCCCGCTGGGGTCCACGGACCTCTTCAGCATCATGGGAACTCCAGTCCTCTTCGGAAGCGAACCCGCAGTCAAGACTGCGCTGGACGTGATAAGTGGTGACGCCCCCACCACCGACGATTTCGTCCTCCCCTACGACGAGACTGATGCCCTCCAGATATCAGTTCTCGGAGAGGCTTCCGCAGAAAACCCGAACTTCGTGCCGCCCCTGGGCGGAGATTATTCCGAGTCCTACCTGGGAGTCAGCCCCTCCGAGGAGGGCTTTTCTTTGACGGCGAAGTACCTCTACCTCGGCGGCGGAAGCGAGAGAAGGTTGAACGAATTGGCGGAGAGCCGCGGCCTCCAGATGCGTTCAGAGGGCGACACCGTCATCGTCTCTGGTTTGATCGAACCCCAGAACTTGGCGGAGACGCTTGGAGCTTTCATCGCTCCATAGCGCAACCTTTTTAGCTGGGAAGCTGCCCCCATCAGCTAAGCCTTTTTGGGGCGATTTTTGCGATGAATGATGACGGGCACCGCCCTGAAGGAGAAATGAATTATGGCAAGACCAATATACGTTAGATTTGACGTTCCAGCTGACCTGGCCTCCAAATCCCTTGAAGTGATCGAGCTGGCCCGCGATACTGGAAGGCTCAAGAAAGGGACCAACGAGACCACCAAGGCCATCGAGCGCGGCGTAGCAAAGCTCGTGGTGGTGGGCGAAGACGTGGAGCCTCCAGAGATCGTGGCCCATATTCCGCCGCTCTGCGAAGAGAAGAAGACGCCTTACGTATACGTCAAGAAACAGAGCGAGATCGGCGCCGCCTGCGGCATGAGAGTAAAAAGCGCCGCAGTCGCTATTCTGGAGCCGGGCAAGGGCAAAGATGTTCTGGACGAGATCGTTCTGAAGGCCCAGGCCCTGAAGTAGGGTGGTAGCTGATGGCAGACGAATGGGAAGGCGTTCCCGCCGAGGTCATAGAGATTATCGGCAACACCGGGATGCACGGTGAGGCCACCCAGATCAAGTGCAGGATTCTGGAGGGCAGCAACAAGGGCCGGATAATCACCAGAAACTGCATGGGCCCCATAAGGATGGGGGACGTGCTGATGCTGCTTGAGACCGCGAGAGAGGCCAAGAAGCTTACCACCAGGTGAGGTCCTCATGGAAGAGAGAAAGTGCTCCTTTTGCAACCGGAATATAGAGGCCGGCACAGGGAAGATCTACGCCAAGAAGGATGGCACAGTATTTTACTTCTGTTCGTCCAAATGTGAGAAGAACATGACCAAACTCAAGAGGGTCCCGAGAAGGATCGAGTGGGCCATCAAAGGGTGGTGAGCTTGGAGAGGACTTTCGTTATGATCAAGCCCGACGGCGTCCAACGCGGTCTCGTGGGCAGCATCCTCCAGAGGATCGAGGTGAAAGGCCTCAAGATCGTGGCCATGAAGATGAGTACTCTGCCCCTGAACGTCGCCCGCGAGCATTACGCCGAGCATGCGAAAAAGCCCTTCTTCAAAGACCTGGTCGGCTTCATCACCTCAGGCCCATCGGTGCCCATGGTGGTGGAGGGGAAGGATGCCATCTCCGAGGTCAGGAAGTTGAACGGGGCCACCAACCCCACGGCTGCCCAACCCGGCACCATCCGGGGGGACTTCGGGTTGGATATGGGACGGAACGTGATCCACGGCTCCGACTCGCCCGAGTCGGCGGCAAGAGAGATCGCGCTCCACTTCGATGAGGTAGAGCTCTCCGGCTACACCAGGATAGATGAGGCCTGGCTCTACGAGTGAGCAGGCCTATCGTCACTTGCAGATCCCAGATCTGCGCGGAAGGGCGGTATAGTAGCCGCCCTAGGAACTGACGGGGTCCGGATGTGATCGGTCATGAAGCAGAAATCGAGGAAGGCGAAGAAGGGAAAGGGCCAGCCCGAATCCAACCTGAGAACCCCCATCGTCTGTGTTATGGGCCACGTGGACCACGGCAAGACCACCCTTCTCGACAAGATCAGAGGAACCACCATCGCCGACGGCGAGGCGGGCGCCATAACCCAGCACATCGGAGCCACCGAGATCCCCATTAACGTCATCAAGGAGGTATGTGGACCGCTCTTTCGAGGCGAGTTCCAGATACCTGGGCTCCTCTTCATCGACACGCCCGGTCACCATTCTTTTACCTCCCTCCGAAGCAGGGGCGGCTCTCTCGCGGATCTCGCCGTCCTCATTGTAGACGTGAACGAGGGGTTCCAGCCCCAGACGATCGAGTCGATAAACATCCTGAAACGCTACCGCACCCCCTTCGTGGTGGCGGCGAACAAGATAGATCGGATCTCTGGATGGCTTCCGATGGAAGGGGTGCCCCTGGCCACGACCCTCAAGGCCCAGAGCGAGAGGGTAAAGGGAGATCTCGACAACCGCATCTACGAGCTGATAGGGGAGCTTTACAAGTACGGCTTCAACTCGGATCGGTACGATCGGATCAGCGACTTCACCAAGAACGTGGGCGTGGTGCCGGTAAGCTCCATCTCCGGAGAGGGGGTCCCAGACCTTCTGATGGTCCTTCTGGGGCTCGCCCAGAAGTTCTTGAAGGAGAACCTGATGGTCCGGGCCAGCGGCCCCGGCGTCGGAACCATCCTCGAGGTGAAGGAGGAGCGGGGTCTGGGCACCACCCTGGACGTCATCCTCTACGACGGCGAGTTTCGGGCCGGCGACACCGTCGTCGTGGGAACCCTGAAAGAGCCGATCGTCACCAAGATAAGGGCCCTTTTGAAGCCGAGGCCCCTCTCGGAGATCAGAAGCGAGGAGAGATTTCTTCCCGTAAAGCACGTGGCCGCCGCCAGCGGGGTCAAGGTAAGTGCCCCTCGAATCGAGAACGCCCTTGCAGGCTCCACCATAAGGGTGGTGGACGAGACCGAAGAGGTCGATCTGGTGGCCGAGGAGATCAGGTCTGAGCTCGATACGGCGAGGATCGATACCGAGAACGTTGGCGTCATCATCAAGACCGACACCATCGGCTCCCTCGAGGCCCTGGTGGGCGAGCTCGAATCAAAGGAGATACCGATCCACGCGGCCGACGTCGGTCCCATCACCAGAAGGGACGTGATCAGGGCCGAGGCGATCCAGGACCCCCTCTACTCGGCGGTCCTCGGCTTCAACGTCAAGATCCTCCCCGACGCCCTGACCGAGGTCCAGAAGAGCGAGGTCCCGATCTTCCTCTCCGAAGTGATCTACAACCTGATCGAGAACTACGACGACTGGGTTAGCGACCAGAAGATGAGGATGGAGCAGGAGAGGCTTCAGGCGGTGATCAGGCCCGGGATGATCAGGATCATCCCCGACTACGTCTTCAGGCAGAGCAAGCCTGCAGTGGTGGGGGTTCAGGTGGTGGCTGGCCAGATCACAAACAACGTCACCCTGATGAGGGAGGACGGGGCCGTGATCGGCGCGGTGAAGGGGGTCCAGATGAGCGGGGAGAACGTCGGATCTGCCAGCGCCGGAAAGGAGGTGGCGGTCTCCATCGACGGTCCCACCGTCGGCCGCCAGATCCACGAGGGCGACATCCTCTACGTCAACATCCCCGAGAGGCACGTCAAGATAATCGAGGCCGAGCTGAAGCAGAGGTTCTCCGAGGACGAGCTGGAGGCTCTGGAGAAGTTTCTGGAGATCAAGAGGAGCAGAGATCCTTTCTGGGGTCGCTGACCCCCGGCCATCAGCGCCGTCGGCCTCGTCAGATCAGCCCTTCCGCTCCTTTCTCGATCACCTTCGCGGAGATTTATCGTCTCCTTGACGCTGTTCAGTTTTATGGAGTAGAGGATGCCCACCACCTTCTCGTACTGGAAGAGTGTAGTTCCGCTCTCCTCCGGCCCGGCATATTCGCGTGGCCGATGACGACGGAGAGGAGGTCGCCGACGTCGGATATGCTGCAGTCTCTCGCGCCGATCGCGCTGGCGAGCCGGGCGGGGCCGAGGCGAGCCCGGACAAGATAAATACCAGGCAGGATTCGATTGGTCGAACGATGATGGTCTTCGTCTACTAAGGAGGAGTTTTATGGTCTCAGAGAAGAAAGCCCTCTGGGTCGTGTTCAGACCCGAGGATCCTGAAAGCGTCGACGCGATGAGAGAGAAGTTTTTGGTCTCATACGAGGCCTTCAGAGATATGCCCGGACTCTTCAGCAAGGTCTGGTGGTGCGACCCTGAGAGGGGCGAGTGGGGGGCGATGTACATCTTCAATTCTGATGAAGATCTCCAGGAGTACCTCCGCTCCGACAGGTGGCTCAGTAAGGTCCCCCAAAAGTACGGATACAGGCCTGAGATCGTCGCCGTCCTCGACCCCGGTCCGATCCTCTACAAAAAAGCCGTCGTCGAGGGCGAGGGCTCATGGCTAGCGGAGCTTGGAGATGAAGACCGTCGACCCCGATGAGGTCTCCTTGGAGGATATGATAGAGCGGGCCGTCGAGTTTCACGGCCACCTCGGCCCCTTCCTCGTCCTGGGGGTCAGGATGGGGCTCGTCGCCCTGAGAGAGCTCAGCTCACCGGGCTACCAGGGGATAGAGGCCCTCGTCAAGACCAGGAATACGCCTTCCTTATCCTGTCTTCTGGACGGCATCCAGGTATCCACGGGCTGCACCATGGGCAAGGGGAACATCAGGACAGAGCCCCTCGGTCGCGCCGAGGCGGAATTCTCAACCGAGGAGAAAAAAGTGACCTTGAAGGTGAACGACGAGATCGTCGCCGAGATTAAAAGGTGGAGGGAGAGCTACGCCTCCCTCGAGGAGATCGCCCGGAGCATCTCGAAGAGATCCGACGAGAAGCTCTTCGAGCGGCTCTGAGATCGCCGTCTCTAGAGGAGCGGCAGGTACTTCTCTATCTCCCACCTGCTGACGTCTGTCCTGTACTCGTCCCACTCGACCTTCTTTGACGCTATGAAGTTGGTGAATACGTGGTCGCCCAGGGTCTCTCTCATGAGGTCGCTCTTCTCGGTGAGGATGAGGGCCTCGATGAGGCTTCCGGGAAGGGATGTAATTCCCGCCTTCTCCTTCTCTGCCCCGGTCATCTTGAATATGTCCCTCTCGATCGGCTCTGGGAGCTCGTACTTGTTCTTGACTCCGTCCATTCCCGCGGCGAGCATCACCGCAAAGGCCAGGTAGGGGTTTGCTCCGGGGTCAGGGCTTCTGTACTCGACCCGGGTTGCGTTCTCCTTTCCTGGCTTGTACATCGGCATCCGCACCAGGGCCGACCTGTTCCTCCTGGCCCAGGATATGTATACCGGCGCCTCGTATCCCGGAACGAGCCTCTTGTAAGAGTTGACCCACTGGTTGGTGACGGCCGTTATCGTGGGGGCGTTCTTTAGAAGCCCGGCTATGTAGTGCTTGCCCAGGTCAGAGAGGTGGTAGCCGTCTTCGGAATCGAAGAACGCGTTTCTTCCGCCCTTGAAGAGGGACTGGTGGACGTGCATCCCTGTCCCGTTCTCGCCGAAGATCGGCTTGGGCATGAATGTCGCGTAGTAGCCGTGCTGCTGGGCGATCTCCTTGACCACGATCCTATAGGTCATGACGATATCGGCCATTCTGAGCGCCTCCTGGTAGCGGAGGTCGATCTCGTGCTGGGACGGCGCCACCTCGTGGTGGCTGTACTCGACGTCGATCCCCATCGACTCCAGGGTAAGGATCGTATCGCGGCGGAGGTTGCTTGCGGCGTCCATGGTGGTCATGGCGTCGAAGTAGCCGCCCCGATCCAGGATCTCGGTGCCCTTGTCGTCCTTGAAGTAGAAGTACTCCAGCTCAGGGCCGACGTAGAGATCGTAGCCCATATCCTTGAGAGCGGCCAGGTTCTTCTTGAGGACGTATCTGGGGTCGCCCTCGTAGGGGTTTCCGTCCGGCTGGAGGATGTCGCAGAACATCCTGCCCACGTTCTGGCCCTCCTTGGCCCTCCAGGGGAGGATCTGGAAGGTCTCCGGGTCGGGCTTGGCCACCATATCGCTCTCTTCGATCCGGGCGAAGCCCTGGATCGAGGAGCCGTCGAAGCCCATACCCTCTTCAAATGCGCCCTCGAGCTCCGATGGCGAGATCGCAAAGCTCTTGGGAAGGCCCAGGATATCGGTGAACCACAATCGGACGAACTTCACGCCCTTGGACTCGATCGCATCAAATACATTGTCCTTGCTGGACGACGTTACCATCTCTTTTTTGCCTCCTCACCTCAGACTCCCTTTTGGCGATTTATATCTGTTTGAGACGAGTTCACAAAAGTTATGATGATTTAGGACAGCATGTGCTCCGACTTTTCTGCTCTTCTCTCCAAGCACCCCGGGCGCAAGGCCCCTCATCCTGGCTCGTTCTCTGCTCACTTCGCCGAGGGATCGAGCCTCTCCAGCATCTCTGCGGGGTCGGTCGTCGGCCGCTGGCAGACGCATCCCGAGCAGACGTAGGCCGTCGCCTTCCCCTCGGCCATCTCCATCTCCTCTGTGAACTCGGCGATCCCGGCGATCTCCACCTCCTCTCCCGGCGGCCTGAGGAGGACCGCCGTCCTGGGGAGAAAATTCGACCTCAGGGCTTCGAGCATCTTTTTGGTATCCGGAGAGTCCCTGGGCCCCGCTATCACCACCTCCGAGGCCGGCCCCAGGGCCAGGTCGAGGGCCGAGAGGAGGTGGAGGTGGGCCTGGGGGACGGCTCTCGCCCGGGCGGCGAAGGCCTCGAAGGTCTTTGAGGCGATCTCTTCGAGCTTCGGGTCGCCCGTCATCCGAGAGAGCCTCAAAAGGTCAAAGACGGCTACGGCGTTTCCGGAAGGGTGGGCCCCGTCGTGCCCCTCCTTTCTGCGGAGGATCAGCTCCTCGCCGTCCACCGGTGTGAAGTAGAAGCCGCCACCCTCCTCGTCCAGAAACCGGATCACCATATCTCGGCAGAGGTCCTGGGCGGCCCTGAGGTATCTCACCTCGAAGCCCGCCTCGTAAAGCTCGACCAGACCCCAGATGAGAAAGGCGCTGTCGTCCAGGTTGCCCAGGATCCCCGCGGTCCCCTCCCGGTAGCGGTGGAGGAGGCGGCCTTTATCATCCCTCATCCTCTCCAGGATGAAGTCAGCGGCCCCGGACGCCGCCTCCTCCAGCTCCTCTTCGCCAAGAACCCGGGCGCCCTTGGCGAGAGATGCGATCATCAGGCCGTTCCAGTCGGTGAGGATCTTGTCGTCCTTTTTGGGCCTGACCCTCTCCTCCCTCGCCGAAAATAGCCTCTTTCGGGCGGCTTCTATCCTCTCTTTGAGCCTCGATTCTCCAACCCCCAGCTCTTTTGCTACCTCTTCGATCGGCCTTTTCATGTGGAGGACGTTCTTTCCGGTGAAGCGGCCCGTCGCCTCCTCTCTGTAGTTTCCCTCCCTTCCGACGCCGAATGCGCTGACCACAAGATCGGCCTCCTCCTCGTCGAGGACGGCCCGGATCTCCTCCTCGGTCCAGAGGTAGAACTTCCCCTCCTCTCCCTCGCTGTCGGCGTCCTCCGCAGAGCAGAAGCCGCCTTCAGGAGATCTCAGATCCCTCAGGACGTAGGCGAAGACCTCCGAGGCGATCCGGCCGTACCTCGCATCGCCGGTCGCCTGGTGCGCCTCCAGGCAGGCGAGGGCGATCATCGCCTGGTCGTAGAGCATCTTCTCGAAGTGGGGAAGAAGCCAGCCGGCATCGGTGGAGTAGCGGTGAAAGCCGTAGCCCACCTGGTCGAAGATCCCGCCCCTCCTCATGGCGTTGAGGGTGATCTCGGTCATCTGCCGCCCCCCGGGCTCACCGGTCCTCTTCCAGTGGCGGAGGAGGAAGAGGAAGGTGGTGGGCGAGGGGAACTTGGGCGCGCCTCCAAACCCGCCGTTGGCGGGGTCGAAGCGGGCGACGAGACTCTGGTATGCCGACTTGATCGCCGACTCGTCGAGGCTCATCCCCGGGATCTCCGACGGCGGCTTTTTGATGGCGGCCACGATCTCCTCTGCCGAACTCAGGAGTTCTTCCCTCTGGCTCCTCCAGAGTTGGCCGATCCTGGGTACCAGGTCGAGCATCCCGATCCTCCCACCCCTGCTCTCTTTCGGGATGTAGGTGGCTGCAAAGAAGGGCTTCTTATCCGGGGTGAGGATGAGGTTGAGGGGCCAGCCGCCTCCTCCCGTCATCATCTGGCAGACCTCCATGTAGATCGCATCGAGGTCGGGCCGCTCCTCCCGGTCCACCTTGATGCAGACGAAGTTGGCGTTCAAGAGCCTCGCCACCTCCTCGTCCTCGAAGGACTCGCGGGCCATGACGTGGCACCAGTGGCAGGTGGAGTAGCCTATGGACAGGAAGACCGGCTTATCCTCCCTCTTCGCCGCTCTGAATGCCTCCTCCCCCCACGGCCTCCAGTCCACGGGGTTGTCTTTGTGCTGCAGGAGGTAGGGGCTCACTTCAAAGGCCAGGCGGTTCCTTTCTTTTCCCATAATAATCCCTCGATCAAGCTTCAGGTCCTCTCCGGTCCTTCGGCCGGGCGAGTTTCATCGATCGCCTTCTCCTCTTCGGCCTTCTCCGAGGAGTTCCCTCGGTTCTCGTTCAGCTCTCCTCTCTCTTTCGGTTCCGATCTCTGGACAAGGCCCCAGAGAACTTCTCCAGGCCTCCCCCACCAGCCAGCCTCGATCACCGTTCCGGGGTAGATGATCGTCCCCGGACCGGTCTTCACCCCCTCACCGAGGACGGCGCCGAGGCTCCTGCGGCCGGTCTCGGCCCTCGATCTGCCGACGTAAGATTGGATGGCAGAGCCGTCGTGACGCCGGTTGGCGACGATGGTGCCGACGCCGAGGCTGCAGCCGGGGCCGATGAGGCTGTCTCCGAGGCGGCAGAGGTGGGATATCTCCGTCCCCTCCATGATGGTGCTCTTCTCGATCACGACCCCGTTTCCGATATGGACATCATCCCGTATCGATGTGGGGCCTTGGATGAAGTTGTTCGGCCCGATATCGCACCCGTCTCCGATCACCACCGGTCCCGCGACGTAGGTGCCGGACCTTATGATCGTCCCTTTCCCTACGGCCACCTCCCCGGAGAGGGTGGCGTTCGCCTCCACCTCGCCGAGGACTCCCCGGGTGTCGGGGGGCATCAGGGTCTCGTTCGCCTTGAGGACGTCCCAGGGCAGTACGATCTCGATCCAGCTCTCCAGCTCCGTCACCATCACCGGCTCGCCTTCGGCCAGAAGGGTGCTAAGACCCGCCAATAGCTCCCTCTCCTGATCTTCCACGGTCTGCGGATCCGGGACCGCCCTGAGGGCATCGAAGATCCTTCTGTCGAGGAGGCACATCCCGGCGTAGATCAGGTGGGTGGGGCAGGGCTTTCCCCTCTCGGGGACCGATTTTAGAGCCTTCTCCTCCACCTCCAGGATGGAGTTCCTCTCGGGATCGGGCTCCTCGACCCTGGCGGCCGCGACGGCGAGCCCCTCCCATTCGGCCAGCCTCTTGATGGAGTCGGCGTCGCAGAGGACGTCGCCGTTTAAGACCAGAAAACGGTCCTCGGCACGGTCCTCGGCAGAAAGGAGGGCGTGGCCGGTCCCCAGCCTCTCCTCCTGGACGACGTAATCGATTGCTATCCCGAGATCGCTCCCGTCGCAGAAGTGGTCGGTGATCTTCTCTTTCTTGTGGCCGACGACGAAGATGAACTCCTCGACCCCCGCCTCCTTCGCCCTCGATACCAGGTGCTCCAGGAGGGGCTTTCCTCCGATGGGGAGCATCGCCTTCGGGAGGGTGGCGGTGAGGGGCAGCATCCTCCGCCCCTCCCCTGCCGCGAGAACTACTGCCTGCCTCAAGCTCTTCAGTCTCCCTCGTATATTCTCAGAGCCTCTTCGACGCTCGCGTCGTCGAGGGTGATGGCGCTGATGGCGTCGCACATCCTCGCCGCATCATCCAGGTCCTTCTGGTGGATGTTCCTTCCGGTGGCGTTCCCTGCGGCGCCGCTGACGTGGATCTGGTCGTAAAGCTGCTTTAGGAAGGACTCCGGGTCGCGGCTTGCGCCCCCGGCGCAGACGACCTTCGTTCTCCCGGCGGCGGCCACCGCCTCCTTGAAGATCTCCTCGGACCTCTCGCCCTCCTTTTTGGGGTAGTTGACCTTGACGAAGTCCGAGCCGAGGGCTGCGGCGACCCCGGTCGCCCCCGCGATCAGCTGAGGGTCCTTCTCGTCTTTGACGGCTTTTCCCCTCGGGTAGATCCAGAGGACGGTGACCAGGCCCTGGCGGTGGGCCCGGTAGACGATCCGGGCCGCCTCCCGGAGCATATCGGCCTCGAATTCGCTTCCCAGGTAGATGGTATATCCGACCCCCAGGATGTCAAGGCCACTCTCGTCGGCGAAGTCTGCCACCTGGCCGACCTCGATCAGCTGGCGGCTCCTGGGGTCCATCTGGTCTGTTCCCACCAGGTTCGTCTTAGAGTTCAGCTTCGCCAGGTAGGGGACCTCTGGATAGTCCATCCCGTACCGCGCGATGAGGCCGAGTTGGGTGGCGAAGACCCCGATCCTTCCCTTCTTCGCGATCCGGAAGAGGTGCTCGGGATCACCGTCGTCGGGGCTGATCCCGGGGCCGAAGAAGTCGTCGTTTAAATGCTCTACCTTCTGGTCTCCGGCAAAGAGCATCAGCCGGCCGCTCTCTGCTGTGATCTTGAGGTAGCTCTCGATGTACTCTTCGCGCCTCTCGGGCGGGACGTCCAGGGGCACCAGGACGTCCTCTGGTCCTATTCTAATTGTCATGATCCTTCTCACTCCTCCTCGATCGTCTCCAGCTCCACCTGGTGCGCTATCTCCTCGACATCTCTCTTCTGGGCGAGGGCGGTACCGACCCGGAGGGTGGTAGCCGTTCCTGCCGCCGTCGCGAGGATCAGAGACTCACTGAGGCTCTTTCCCGAGACCTGGCCGTAGATGAACCCCGCCACCGAAGAGTCGCCAGCTCCGATCGTGTTCACCACCTCGACCTTCGGGGGGACCGCCTGGTAGACATTTCCGTCCGAGACCAGGAGGATCCCCCTCGGCCCCATGGAGACGAGGACAATCTCGACGCCGCGCCTGTTGATCTCGCGGGCAGCCTCCAGGATATCGCCTCTCTTCTCGAGTTTTCTTCCCACCAGGGAGGAGAGCTCGTGGATGTTCGGCTTGATCACGTCGGGCTTTCCCCCGATCCCCACCCTCAGGGCCTCTCGATCGACGTCCAGGACCACCCTCGCTCCTCGAAGCCGGGCGGTCTCGATGATCTTCCGATAGATCTCGGGGTGGGCTCCAGGCGGTAGGCTTCCTCCGATGCTAAAAAACTCCGGGTCCTCGATCCTCTTTATGACGTCGGTGATCTCCAGAAGCTCGAAGGGCTTGATCTTGGGGCCCGAGGAGTTGAGGATGATCTGCCGTCCCGTGTTCATCTCGTGGATGACGATGTTGATCCTCGTCTCGCCGGAGACGGGGATGAAGTCGCACGAGGTCCCGTCCCTGATCAGCTGGGCCACCAGCTGCCGGCCCGCAAAGCCCGCGATGAAGCCGAGGGCCCGGTTCTCGATTCCGAGGGCGGTCAGGACCTTGGAGACGTCGATCCCCTTGCCTCCGGCGTAGCTCTCCTCTCTCACGATCCGGTTTGATACGTCCTCTCGAATCTCGTTGATCCAGAGGGTCCGGTCCAGGGCAGGGTTGAGGGTTATGGTGTAAATCATGGATGAAGCCGCCGTATTTGGATTAAGCAGTGGATCTTTTTTGTCTTCACATATCCAATTCGGAGAGCAAGAGCAGGGGAAGGCTTGCGAACCTCCCCATCGGTCACCATCTCCTCCGCTTCCGATATATCTCGATCATCGTCTCTATCGTATCGGGATCGACCATCCCCATTGTGGATACCGTCTCGTAGAACCTTCCGGGGATCCTGGCCTTTTCAAGGTCGAAGCCCTCCCGCCTCTTGAACCGATACTTCTCATCGAAGATCCTCCGGCCGAGGGCCTCCAGCTCCTCCTCGGTCTTCTCGATCCCGACAGAGGCAAGGGCCTCGATGATCTTCTCGGTGGAGTAGACGCCTCTTGCGAAGAGGCAGCCCACCAGGGAGTTGTAGACTCCCCTGGAGTCATCCTCTCTGATGATGGCGTCGACCATCTCCTCGGGGCTGAGTTTCTTCTTTGCGGCCTTCTGATCGATGCTGTATCCGGCGTTGTCGAGGTGAGAGTGCCTCACCCCCACGGTGAGGCCGATGATGGAGGCGGGACCGGTATGGTAGCCGGGAACCTCGTTTTTGCCCAGAGCCATGGCGAAGTCTCGGCCGCCGTACTTCTCGGAGGCCGCCTCCACCCCCTCGGCCATGGCGGCGTAGAGCTCGTTTGGCATCTTGACGATCTCGTCGATCGCCTTCAGGTAGCCCTCGACGTCGTCCCATCTGAGGGCCAGGCCCAGGGTATCCTCGGTGGTTATGAGCCCCCGTTCAAAGGCCTCCGTCGCCCAGGCGAGGACGACCCCCGTGCTGATGGCATCGATCCCCTGCCGCTCGCAGGCCTCGATCAGCTCCAGCATTCCCTCCGGGGAGGAGACGCCGAGGTTCGACCCCAGGGCGTAGATCAGCTCGAAGTCGTAGGAGATCTTCCTGATCTCGTACTCATGCTCGCGGGAGAAGGAGGTCTTCAGCATCCCGATGTGGATGCATCCTATGGGGCAGTGGGCGCAGGATACCCTCCGGAAGAGGTAGTTGTCGGCGAGAACTTCGCCGCTGATCCTCTCCGCCGCCTCGAAGCTGCTCTCTTTGAAGTTTCGGGTGGGAAGCCCCTTCAGCTGGTTTAAGACGTTGATGTTGATGGGGGTTCCGATGTCGTGATACTTCTCCATGGCGTCGGTCTTGACTACGGTTTTGTAGAGCTTGTTGTAGATAGCCCTGTACCTCTTGGAGTCTGGAACCTCGACGTCCTCGGTCCCCGAGACGACGATAGCCTTCAGGTTCTTCGACCCGAACGCTGCCCCCAGGCCGAGCCTTCCGAAGTGCCGATAGGTGTCGACGACGACGCCAGCGTACTTGACCTGCCTCTCTCCACCGGGTCCGATCCTGATGATGGACCTTCGGCCCACCCCCTTCTCCACGTCGCGCAGGATGTAGCCGACTATGGTGGCGGGTATCCCCCATATCGATCTCGCGTCCTTGATCTTCACCTCGCCGTCCCTGATGGAGATGTAGCAGGGGCTTTCTGCGGCGCCCCTGATGACGATCGACTCGTGGCCCGCAAACCTCATGGCCATGGCGAGCCTGCCTCCCGCGTAGGACTCGCCCAGCTCGCCGTTGAGGGGCGACTTGAAGGCGGCGACGGTCTTGGTGATCGCCGGAAAGAGGGCGTTCAAGGGGCCGATGGAAAATATTATCGGAGCCTCCGGAGAGAGGGGGTCGATGCCTTCGGGACACTCCTCAAAGAGGAGCTGGGTCGCGACCCCAGTCCCGCCCAGCCACTCCTCGAAGAGGTCCTGCCTCTCCTCGACCCAGCTCTCGCCTTCGCCGAGATCGATGTAAAGAACTCTTCTCAGCATCCGGTTCACCTCCCCCTCACTCTTCCACCTCTTCCATCTCCAGGACTCCGTGGGGGCAGAAGGCGACGCAGGCTCCACAGTGCTTGCACTTGACCGCCTTTTCTTCGGCGTCCAGGGAGATCGCCCCGATGAGGCAGGCGTCGGCGCAGGCGCCGCACCCCTCGCAGAGGTCGCGGTGGAAGACGACCCGTCCGTCCTCCTTCTGCACCAGGGCCCCCGTGGGGCAGGCCGCAACGCAAGGGGGGTCTTCGCAGGCGTGGCAGACCACCACGGCGAAGTCGCCCTCCAGGCCCCCCTGAGTCTTCACCTTGATGGCGCTTCTGTCCAGGGAGGCTCGGCCGGTATTGATCCTGCTGCAGGCGAACATGCAGGAGAGGCAGCCTATGCACCTCTCCGGATGGGCGACCTTCAGCCTTCGTCTCTTTCTCTTCGTCTTCTCGGGCTCCCCTCCTTTCGAAACGCTTCCTGCCTCGCCTTCGGCCTTTCTCATCGGTCCTGCTCCCCTCTCCACCTCGTCGGGTTTTGCGGACGACTCCAAACCAGCTCACAACCTCGATATTGATCGGTCCCGAGTTCAAACTTCTCCTCTCAAACGGCAGAACTCTATGGCCATTCGCCGATTAGAATGACCTAAAGTTAGTTCGCACAATTATTAATCATTTCTCATCAGGGTTTCCGGATGGAGATGAGGCGGTGGAGAAAAAGTCGGTGGGGTCTCAGGTCAACAAATTTGGCCTAAGCCAATATGTTAAATAACAGTAATAATATTCCAAAGGCTTTTATACGGATTATTTCGACGGCTATGGTTGTTCACATTCACCTCCTAGCTGGATGAAGGCTCCCTGGCGGGTTGCTCGGCGGCTACATCCAGGGGGCCATATTCTATTTTGGCACCAGAGCGGTTGCTTGACTGCTACACTATGATGGTGCGCGTTTTGGTTTTTCACTCGGCGTCCTCGAACCTCTCCCCCAGGGTCTTGAGGACGGTGGGCAGCGTGGTGTACTCCATATCCTCCATGGGCAGGCGGTGGGGCTCGAAGGGGCCGTGTCTTCGCATGTATTCGGTGATCTCGTTTACCCTCGATCTGGTGAGGTCGAAGGCCGGGTCTCTGAAGAGGTCGACGGGGCCGATCAGCATCCCTTTTGCGATCTGGAATCCGGCGGCGATGATCCTTGGGGGTCCGTCGAACCTGGTGCATACGGCGTCCTCGAAGGCGCAGGGCATCAGGGGACCGTTGTGGCTCCCCCTCATCCAGCCGCTGACCAGGTGGCCGAGGGAGAAGGGCTCCAGAACTTCGCCGAGGGCGGGAAGCCCCGACTGGGCCCTCACCAGGGCTACTGGATCGTCTTTTCCTACGTACTTGCCTGCGGTCTGGTAGAGCTTTTCGGTGCTGACGACGGCGGCCGGCTCGTCCTCGGGGAGCTTTCCGGGCTTGGGGTAGACCCTCTTGATGACGTACCTGCTCTTGGCGCCGATCAGGGCCAGCATGTCGTACATCTCCTTCGGGGACTCCATCATCACCCTCTTGTGCTCCATGATGTCCCAGACCTCGAAGATGAAGCCCTGGTGGATGCTGGGGTCGATGACCAGGCCGGCGGTGTTGAAGGGGTCGGCAAAGATCCGAAATATGGGCAGGTTAAAGGCGCCGGGCTCGGTCTTGTCCATCATGAAGGCGACGACCGGCTCGGCCCCACGCTCGTGAAACTCCATCTCTGCGACCCCCGGTCCCATTCCCTTGATGTTGCCGCAGAAGGCATCGCTCAGGAGGTCCTGGCCCGCGCCGTAGAGCTTCAGCTCCTCGGCCTTCTCCGTCGCCTTGCACATGACGTCCCAGGCCAGGCCGTGGATCTCGGCGTTGTCCTCTCCGAGGAGGTGGGTCATCATCAGCTGGAGGTCGTCCCCGACCGCCATCACCTTGAAGTCTATGATCCCACCTTTGGCCTTCTCCTGGACCAGGACCGATTCTGCAACCTCTTTCAGTGCGGGGTGAACGGTGGCGTGTCCGGGCCATCCGCCGACGTCTGCCTTGATCAAGCTGATAGTGATTTTGCTCATTTACAATCCCCTCTGTCCGGTTGACCCCTCGAATCGAAATCGGCATCTATCAAGATAGTTCCGCCTTCGGCCGATGATCGATGGCGGCACCTTGATTCTGATCCTTGCCAACCGGCCGTGGTGATTCTATTGCATGACGCTGTACTTGCAGCCTTTTACCTGTTACGGTTCCGTTTTTTAGATCTTGATGGCGCAAAGGGCCTTTAGGTGATGTTCTTTTCGATCTTTCCCTTCCTGGATCCGAGGATTGCTCATCTCTCAGAGAGTTTTATTATGGGAGAGAGCCAACCTCAGCGGTTGAGGAGCGTTCGAGTTTATGGAAGTCATAGCAAAATATCGCGTTGAGACCGACCTTCCGATCGAGAAGGCCGCAGAGGCGATCGCCGCGGAGCAGTCGACGGGAACCTGGACCGAGGTGGAGCGGGAGAGGCTGGCCAGAGACCTGGCCGCCCGGGTGATCAGGGCCGAGGGGAAGTTCGCGTACGTCGCCTTTCCCGAAGAGCTCTTCGAGCCGGGAAACATCCCTCAGTACCTCTCGGTCGTGGCAGGAAACCTCTTCGGCCTGGGGGATCTGAAGAAGGTGCGGCTCCTGGACATCATCTTCCCTCCGAGCCTGGTCGGTGCCCACAAAGGCCCGAGGTTTGGGATCGGTGAGGCCCGCAAGATCCTCGGCGTCTTCGATCGTCCCCTGGTGGGGACGATCATCAAGCCGAAGGTCGGCCTCAGCCCCCAAGAGACGGCAGAGGTCGCGGGCCAGGCGGCGAGGGGAGGCCTCGATCTGATCAAGGACGACGAGACCCTTACAGACCAGTCCTTCTGCCCCATCGACGAGAGGGTGGAGGCGGTGATGGCGGAGCTCTCCAAGGTCGAGGAGGAGACCGGGAAGAGGGCCTTCTACGCCGTCAACGTCACCTGCGGCGCCGAGGAGATCCTGGAGCGGGCCGAGGACGTGATCGGTCGCGGCGCCAACATGGTGATGGTGGACGTCCTCACCGCCGGCTTCTCCGCCCTTGAGGTCCTCTCCCGGGGCGTCAAGGTCCCCGTCCATGTCCACAGGACGATGCACGGAGCCTTCACCCGGGACAGGCGTCACGGCATATCGATGATCCCCATATCCAGGCTCGTCCGGATGGCCGGAGGAACGAACCTCCATACGGGAAGCTACCTGGGCAAGATGGCCGGCGACCGGGAGGAGAACGATCAATGCAGGGACGCTCTCCGTGACGACTGGTACGGCCTACGTTCCGTCTTCCCCGTCGCCTCGGGAGGTGTCCATCCGGGGAACGTCCGACCAAACCTGGAGGGCTACGGCACCGACTGCATAGTCCAGGCGGGTGGAGGAGTCCACGGCCATCCCTCCGGGACCACGGCGGGCGCGAGGGCGATGGTCCAGGCGGTGGAGGCCTGGAGGGCCGGTGTCTCGGCGGAGGAGTACGCCGAAAGTCACAAAGAGCTGGAGGCGGCGTTGAAGTTCTGGTCTCGATGAGATATTCCAGAGCGGGAGACGATCTCCTCTAAAACCGAAGAGTTTATATTGTTACATGTAATGAGATCACAGCGTTTATCACAGCTTGAGTGATGGTAGCGCTGTCTGAAAACGGTAAGGATGTAGTGAGGGTAGAGGGATCAGATGACTAGACACGAGATCTTATCGAAGATCAAGCAGGCGGAAGCCGATGCTCAAGCCAGCATCGAGCAAGCCCAACAGGAGCGTGACAAGCGAATCGCCGATGCCACTGCCGAAGCAACGAACATCGTGAGAAATGCTGAGGCTGAAGCTCAAGAGTATTACGAAAAGCGTCTTGCTGATGCCGAGAAGAGTGTTCAGTCTAAGAAGCAAGCGATCGTCGACGAGGGTATCAAGAAGGTCAATGCAATGAAGAGCAGCGCCAGCAGTAAGGTTGACGCCGCGGTCGAACATTTGCTAAAGGAGTTTATGGGGTTGTTGCATGCTTAGACCCGTTGAGATGTGCCGTGTTGTCGTCGCCGGGTCGAATAAGGTTATAGAGCCTGTAATAGAGAAGCTGCACGAGCTTAACCTGTTGCATGTCGTCAACTATTCTGGTGCTGATGAATCCTTCGAGATGGGCAAGCCCTTGGGAACGGCATCCGAATACGCCGAACAGCTGATAAAGCTCCGGTCCATCGAGAGATACCTGGACATCAGTGACAAGATGCCTGACAAACAGTTCCCTGAGTCTCAGGTTCTTTCACAGATGGACGGCATCCTCGGAAACCTCGGTGATGAGGTCATCGCCACCGCCGAGCGGATCGCCGAGATCGATAACGAAGTCAAGGTCAAGCAGGATCAGGTCAAGTCCCTGAAGCCTCTGGCCGGGCTGCCTCTCGATCTGGAGCTTTTGTACGGCTACAGCTCTCTGGCACCTTTCGTGGGAACCGTCGCCTCTCCCGTCGAGGCCGATGTATCCAAGGTCTCATTTGTAAACGAGGTTTTCACTGCCAGCTCGGGCGGCTCCAACGCGGTGGCCGTCTTCGTGCCGGCGGAGAAAGCAGGAGAGGTTTCGGGCGTTCTCTCCGAGCATGGGTTCTCGGAGATCTCCGTACCCCGGAAAGTGAGCGGAAACATCGCCAGCGCCATAAGCACCCTTGAGTCCGACGCCAAGAGGCTGGAGGGCGAGAAGGTGCCGCTGCAGAAGAAGCTGAACGACATCAGGGCTCAGCACGAGGACCTGATTCTGGCCATCGACGAGTACCTATCGATCCAGTCTCAGAAGGCGGAGTCGCCCCTGAGGTTTGCCTCTACCGACAACGCTTTCGTGATCGAGGGCTGGCTTCCCACCGATCAGTACGATACGCTGAAGAGGGAGCTCGATAGCGCAGCCGGGGGACGCCTCCAGGTAGAGAAGCTGGACGGCACCGAGGCCGAGAAGCTGGTGGAGACCGGTGAGGATATCCCCACCAAGATGCAGAACCCGAGCATCGTCCGGCCTTACGAGCTGATCACGCGCCTATTCGCCATCCCCGAATACAAAGAGTTCGATCCGACGTTGCTGATATTCATCTTCTTCCCCTTGATGTTCGGCCTGATCTTGGGAGATGTGGCGTATGGGCTCATAATATTCATCGTGATGTTGATGCTCAAACGCAAGTTCAGGACCCCTGGCTGGGTGTCTCTGATAAACATCGTGATCATAGCGAGCATCTGGGCGATAATATTCGGCTTCATATTCGGCGAGATCTTTGGACCTCTGGGTCTTTGGGACTACATATTCAGTGGTTCTCACCATGTAGGTCTTCTGGGAACGGTGGCAGATCCGCACCATGTCGGAACTGACTTCGGTGCCGGGTTCTACGGTCCCCTCGGAAGGTTGGGTCCCGAGATCAGCGGCTTCGCTGGGGGGATGTTCCCCATGTACAGGCTGGCGACGGCCTCTGTTCTGATGCTGATTGGCGTCAGCCTATTCATCGGTGTCGTCCACACTGGCATCGGTTCCGTAATGGGCGTAAAGAACGAGCTCGCCTACGGCGAGAAGAGGCATGCCTATTACGAGAGGCTCCCTGTGCTTCTCTTCCAGGTCTTCTTCGGCCTCGGTCTGCTCGGCTTGATCGCCGGTGGCCTGAATCACCCCCTGGTGCTATTGAGCGCCCTGGTGATCGTCATATCCATAATCATGATGGTTAGGGGACCAGAAGGGGTCATGGGCGCGACTCACATACCGTTCTTTGTGAGCAACCTGATAAGCTACCTGCGACTTTTGGCCATAGGCCTGGCGTCGGTGGGCGTCGCTTTCGCTGCAAACCAGCTGGCTTTCTACGTGCTGATGCCGATGCTGAGCGGCGGGTCCCACGAGTTCACGACGATAGCGATCGTTGTTGGTATAGTTGTGTTGATCATGGTTCACTTCATCAACCTGCTTCTTGGAATCCTCTCTCCGTTCATGCATCCTCTCAGGTTGCATTACGTGGAGATGTTCACCAAGTTCTACAGTGCGCACGGTGGTGGAGTTGAGTATTCGCCCTTCGGACGTGTCCGAAGGTTCTTGAGAGATTAGGATTAGCTAACGGAGGGATAAGGAAATGGTAGTAGAAACTATAACTGACGGTGGAATACTGTACGGACTTCTGGCTGTTGGCGCCGGTCTTGCGACCGGACTTGCCGGTATTGGTGCGGGTGTTGGTGAGCAGGGTATCGGAGCTGCTGTGGTTGGTGTCGTGGCAGAGGAGCCCGGCTTCCTGGGCAAGGGTCTGTTCCTGATGCTTCTGCCCGAGACTCTCATCATCTTCGGCCTTGCTGTTTCACTGATCCTGATGTTCGCCTGGACGCCCTTCGCGTGAAATCGCCATCCTGAGCGAGGTCGAGAGGAATGGCACTAGACGCAGTGGTAGAGGACATTCTTGCAACCAGCAAGGCCAAGGTCGCGGAGATCAACGCCGAGACCGAGCAGGAGGTTGCAAGGATACTTAATGAAGCCAGAGAACGTGCCGCGGAAATCAAGTCCGAAAAAGAGGGGGAGGCAGACAGCGCTGTAGAGGCTCTCGAGCGCAGAGTGATCTCGAGCGCTCATCTTCAGGTGAAGAGGGCAGAGCTGAACGTGCGCAAGGATCTCATGGAAGAGACTCGTAAGAAGCTCATCGAGGAGGTAGCAGACCTGCCCGAGAAGAAGAACGAGGAGCTCATCAAGGAGATCGTCAAGCCCTACAACCTGAAGGAGATGAAGGTCAAGTCCGCCAAGAAGGACGAGGCCCTCGTCTCTTCTCTTGCCCCCAACTATGTCGGGACTGTTGATGCCGCTGGCGGCGTCGTGATAGAGAGCGAAGATGGATCGATGAGCTACGATCACACCTACGAAACTCTGGCGAGTGAAGCATTCAGCAAGTCTATGAAAGACGTCTCCAAGATCCTGTTTGGGTGAGGCCATGCCGGTACTACGTTTGCCGAAGTTCGGAAAACCGGTGAAGTATGCATACATCACGGGCAGAGTTCGGGCGATGAAGACCAAGCTCATACCCCCCGAGATGTATCAGAGAATGCTGGGCATGGACATACCAGAGATCACGCGGTACCTGGAGGAGACTCAATACAAGGAGGAGATCGATTCGATGGCGAAGGACCACTCAGGAGCAGAGCTCGTGGAGTACGCCACCTTCGCCAACCTTGCAAAGATCTACAGGAAGCTCCTGGAGGTCTCGATCGATGAACCTCAGTTCCTCATTCTGGAGTACCTGAGGCGTTGGGACATCTGGAACATCAAGACGATACTCCGAGGCAAGTTCTACGGGGCCAGCGAAGAGGAGATCATGAAGTACCTCGTGCCTGCTGGCGAGCTGGATATGGAGTTCCTCGAGGGTCTGGCCAAGAAGGAGAGGGTCGAAGAGGTCATAGCTGCCTTCGACGGGACCGACTACTACGAAGCTCTTACCCAGTACGATGGACAAATGCTCTCTTCGGTGGAGAACGCCCTGGACAAGCTTTACTACTTCCGGATGGAGCGTGCCGTAGGCGGCACCCTCTCCGTAGGTGGCGGTCTTTTGCTGAAGTACGTCCGAAAGGAGATAGACGTCAAGAACCTGGTGACCCTCTTCCGGATGAACAAGGCCGGAATCGAGGCAAGCGTAATACAGGACAACCTGATCCCCGGTGGAAAGCTCCACGAGGAGCTGAGCCGGATGGCGGGTCAGTCCTACAACGAGTTTGTCAGGGGACTTGAGGGCTATCCTTTCTGGAGCGCTATATCGGACGTAGTGGCTGAAGGAGGGAGTGTGAGCAGGATAGAGGCGCGCCTCAGGGCCTACCTGGTGAGGTATGCCTGGGCAATCTCGAACTATCATCCGCTGTCCATCCTTCCGGTGCTCGGTTATATCGTCAGCAAGGATACTGAAGTTTCAAACATCAGGAAGATCGTCCGCGGCAAAGAGGCGGGTCTTTCTGCTGAGCTCATCGAGGAGCAGGTGGTGGCTTAATGCAGATTGCTGTTGTCGGCAGTGGTGACGCCGTTCTCGGCTTCACCCTGGCCGGAGTTAGGAAGGCTTACGAGGCCACTTCAGAGGATGAGCTCATCTCAAAGATCGAGACGGTCATGGCGGATCCAGATGTCGGCATTCTGGTATTGAGCCAGTCGGATTTCAACAACCTCCCCTCAAGGCTCAGGGGGACGCTGACTGAATCTGTCAAGCCAACGGTGATCGCCATCGGAACTGAGCAGAGCACAGAGATGAGAGAGAAGATTAAAAGGGCAATAGGTGTTGATTTATGGAAGTAGGCACGGGCAAAGTTCATAGAGTTGCCGGGCCGGTGGTGCAGGCTACAGGTCTAAAATCTCACATGTATGATCTGGTCCTGGTCGGCGAAGAGGGGCTGATGAGCGAGGTCATCGGCATCGCCGGGGACAAGCACGTCATTCAGGTATACGAAGATACCGACGGCGTGAAGCCGGGCGAGCCTGTAAAGGAAACTGGTGCACCACTGGTAGCACAACTCGGTCCAGGAATTCTTACCTCTATTTATGACGGCATCCAGAGACCTCTCCCCAAGCTGGTAGAGGCTTCTGGAAACTTCATCAGCAGAGGTCTTTTCGTTGACGGTATCGATCACAAGAAGAAGTGGGAGTTCGAGCCGGTCGCAAAGAAGGGCGACAAGCTGGAGCCGGGGCAGACCATCGGTACGGTCCAGGAGCAGCTTCTCATCAAGCACAAGATAATGATGCCTCCAGACAAGAGGGGCACGGTAAAGGAGATCAAGTCCGGAAACTTCACCGTCGAAGAGACGATCTGTGTGCTTGAGGACGGAACAGAGCTTCCCATGATTCAGTACTGGCCGGTTCGTAGAGCCAGGCCTTCAAGATCCAAAGAGGCTCCGTCCATCCCCCTGAGAACGGGACAGAGGGTCATCGACGGGTTCTTCTCCCTGGCCAAGGGCGGAACCGCGGCCATCCCCGGCGGGTTCGGTACAGGAAAGACCGTCATGCAGCAGACCCTCTCCAAGTGGTCTGACGTCGACATCGTCGTCTACGTCGGATGCGGCGAGCGGGGCAACGAGATGGCCGACCTGCTTCACGAGTTCCCTGAGCTGGTGGACCCGAGGACCGACAGGCCCCTGATGGAGAGGTCCATCGTCTACGCCAACACCTCCAACATGCCCGTGGCCGCGAGGGAGGCTTCCATCTACACCGGGATCACCACCGCGGAGTACTATAGAGACATGGGATATGACGTGATGATGACCGCCGACTCCACCTCCCGGTGGGCCGAGGCGATGAGAGAGCTCTCCAGCCGTCTTGAGGAGATGCCTGGTGAGGAAGGATATCCCGCTTACCTCGGAGCGAGGCTCGCTGACTTCTACGAGAGGTCTGGCAGGGTGACCACTCTCGAGGGCACAGAGGGTTCCGTCAGCATCGTCGGAGCGGTCAGCCCCCCCGGCGGAGACTTCACCGAGCCCGTCACTCAGAACACGCTGCGTATCACTAAGGTGTTCTGGGCTCTCGACTCCAAGCTCACTCAGAGGCGTCACTTCCCGTCCATCAACTGGCTGGACAGCTACTCCCTCTACGACCTGACTCTTGAGCCCTGGTTCGTGGAGAACGTCTCCCCCGACTGGAACAAGAACAAGAGGCGTGCCATGGAGATTCTCCAGGAGAACGCGGAGCTGGAAGAGATCGTGATGTTGGTCGGGTCCGACGCTCTGCCAGAGGATCAGCAGCTGACCCTGGAGGTCGCGAGGATGATCATCAACTTCTGGCTGGCTCAGAGTGCCTTCCACCCGGTGGACACCTTCTGTCCCTACAAGAAGCAGTTTGACCTGCTCAAGGCGATCCTCCATTTCAGGGACCTCGCCTTTGAGGCTCTCGCCCGCGGCGTGCCCACCGATGTGATCCTCGGAACGCCCTCCAAGGACGCCCTGGCCAAGGTCAGGCTTCTTGAGGACTACGAGCCTGAGCTTGAGAAGGTGAGGGCTCAGATGGAGAGCGAGTTCAAGACGATGTCATGAGGGTGGTTTACAAATGACCAAGGAGTACAAAACGATTAACGAGATCAAGGGCCCGCTCATTTTCGTCGAGAAGACCGAGCCCGTAGGTTACAACGAGCTCGTGGAGATCCGAACCGAGAAGGGAGAGCTGAAGAGGGGCCAGGTTCTGGACACATCCAACGAAATCGTGGTCGTCCAGGTGTTCGAGGGGACGGGCGGCCTGGGGAAAGAGAGCTCCGTCAAGTTCACCGGCGACGTGATCAAGATGCCTCTCTCCCCCGACATCATCGGGAGAGTTCTCTCCGGATCAGGCCTGCCCAAAGACGGCGGCCCGCCAATAGTGCCCGACGTATCGAAGGAGATCGCTGGCGCGGCCATCAATCCCGCAGCCCGAGAGAAGCCTAGAGCTTTCATCCAGACCGGCATATCCACCATCGATGGGACCAACACCCTGGTCCGGGGCCAGAAGCTGCCCATCTTCTCCGGTGCAGGTCTTCCCCACAACGACGTTGCTCTGCAGATAGCTCGTCAGTCCAAGGCCCTCGGAGAGGCCGAGTCCTTCGCCGTCGTCTTCTGCGCCATGGGCATCACCAACGAGGAAGCTCAGCACTTCATGGCCGACTTCGAGAGGACCGGCGCCCTGGAGAGGGCCGTCGTCTTCCTGAACCTGGCCGACGACCCCGCCGTCGAGAGGTTGCTCACACCTCAGCTCGGTCTGACCACGGCAGAGTATCTCGCCTTCGACCTCGACATGCACGTGCTGGTCATCTACACCGACATGACCAACTACTGCGAGGCGATGAGACAGATGGGGGCGGCTCGTGAAGAGGTGCCCGGACGAAGAGGATACCCCGGTTACATGTACACCACCCTCGCCATCCAGTATGAGAGGGCAGGGATCATCACCGGCAAGAATGGGTCCATCACCCAGTTCCCCATCCTCACCATGCCCGGCGACGATATCACCCACCCGATACCCGACCTCAGCGGCTACATCACCGAGGGTCAGCTCATCGTATCTCGTGAGCTTCACCGCAAGGGCATCTACCCGCCCATCGACATCAGGCCTTCCCTCAGCAGGCTGATGAATTCAGGCATCGGTGAGGGTCACACCCGAGAGGATCACAGGGCGGTATCCGACCAGCTCTACGCCTACTACGCAGAGGGCTGCGATCTCCGAGGGCTTGTGGCCATCGTCGGTAAGGAGGCTCTCTCTGAGAGAGACCGGCTCGTCCTGGAGTTCGCCGATGAATTTGAGCATAAGTTCGTCAACCAGGGCAGAGATGAGGACCGGAGCATCTTCGATACTCTGGACATTGGATGGAACCTTCTCCAGGCTCTTCCCGAGACGATGCTCACTAGGATCGACGACCATCTCATCAAGAAGTACCACCCCAGGTACAGGAAGAAAGAGTGAGATCATGGCCGTAATCCCTGGGACAAAGCCGACTAGAGCAGTCCTGATCTCCTTGAAGAAGAGGATCAAGGTCGCTCAGACCGGTCACTCGCTTCTGAAAATGAAGCGGGACGGTCTGATGATCGAATTTTTTGAGGTCCTCAATCAGGCTAGGACGATCAGGCAGGAGCTGGTCGAAGACTTCATAAAAGCTCAGCAGAGCCTCAACATGGCCAAGGCCACCGAGGGTGCCTTAGCGATCAAGAGCGTCGCCTTCGCCCTCCAGAAAGAGCCGGCTGTAGAGCTGGAAAGCAGAAACATCATGGGCGTCGTTGTGCCGAAGATTACGGCAGATTCTGTGCAAAAGCAGATGTTTGAGCGTGGATACGGTATCATAGGTACGAGCGCTGCCATCGACGAAGCTGCTGAGGCCTACGAGAGCCTTGTGGACAAGATCATCACCGCCGCAGAGGTGGAGACCGCGCTGATAAAGCTAGTGGAAGACATTGACGCCACCAAGAGACGAGTGAACGCTCTGGAGTTCAAAGTGATCCCCGACATCCACGATACCGTCCGGTTCATCGGCTTCGCTCTGGAAGAGATGGAGAGAGACAACCTCGTCAAGCTGAAGATGCTCAAGGGCAAGGCCCAGAGGGCCGAGAAGGCCGCAGAGGCTGAGGCCAAGAAGGCAGCTCTTGAGGGATCCGGTACAGAGCCCCTCGGGCCCGGATCCGGAAAATCAGAGGGCTTCCCCAAGACGGAAGCTGCTTAATGAGCTTCGGCGTTAGAATATGCCCAACCTGCTTGAACGAAAGGCAGAAGAGTGGTTTGGAACCCCCGAGAAGAAGGCACGGATGCTACAGTGGCTCGTGTACATCTCGAACCTGTACGTGATCCTCGGGGTGTTCGTCCTCATTTACGTTCTGTATGGCGATCATCTGATCGCCCTCTGGAACTCACTGAGGTAGAGATGAGAGGGAACATGGATCCCACCAGCTCGGGGTCCAGGTTCGCTCAACTCCTATTTTTTATGATTTTAAAAGTTCGATGAGGCTGCGACATCTTTGAGCTGGGCGATCCTGTAGCCACAGATCACCTGCCTCCTTCCCGAGATCGTCTCGTCGAGGTCGAAGTCTCCGGTGTCGACGAGAAGGCGGGGTGTCTCCTTCAGCTTGTGAGGCGTGGCTACGATGATGAGGTTTTCTGGCCCCGCCTTTCGGAGGACTTCTGGGCTGATCTGCTGGCTTCCCCTCCCCAAGACGAAGCCCTGAGCGCCGATGGGGCTGACTATGATTTTCGCTCTTTCGACTTCATATATTATTCTTAGAATGTCCCGTTCCGATGCGTCGCGGCAGATTACTCGGCCGTCTTTCACCACGTCGACTCCGAGGAGGGTCTTCTCTACCCCCAGGACTTCGGCGATCTTGGCGGTGGTGGTACCAGCCCCCAGGATGTATGTCGAGCCGTCTCGCATGAACTCCGAGGCGAAGATCGCGATCTCTTGTTTAAACTCCTCCTCGGAGCTGGCGGAGTAGATCTGCTTTCTCTCCTGGACCAGGGCGGGCAGGTAGGGGGTCCTTGCTATGCCGTAGATCTTGGTATCGAGGGTCCCGGCCCGGTACTTCTCCTCGTCGACGTCCACGATCTCAGTTTCTCGCGTCTTGAGATCTCCCTCCAGGTATCCCCGGACGAGTTCCCCCGCCGCTTGCGGGCTGATGGCGAAGACCCCCGAGTGCATCTTGACGCCGGCGGGGATCCCGATGATGGGGACCTGCGATCCGATGACGCCTGAGACGTCCCGGGCGGTCCCGTCGCCGCCGCAGAAGACGACCAGGTCGACACCCTCCTCGATTAAAGACCTGCAGACCTCCTTTGTGTCTTCGGCGCTCGTTTTCTCCGAGGTCTGGAAGACCACCTGGAATTCGAGGCCTGCTCTTCGAAGCGCGCTCTCCCCCATATCGCCGCTGGCAGTAAAAAAAAGGGCGCCGAGCCCCAAAAGCTCTTTCAGGGTCGCCCTTGCCCGGCGGGGGGCGACGGGCTCTGCTCCTCTGGCCACCGCCTCCTCGGCTAGGCCGTCGGTCCCCTTGAGACCGACGGCCCCGCCCATCCCGGCGACGGGGTTGATCAGAAACCCCACCTTCTTCAGCTTCTCCATCCCCTTTCGAAGCTCAGAACTTGGGGATCTTCGCCAGGGACTGCTTCACCAGCTTCGCCGGGTACTCGTAATCGACGAGGTTTCCGGAGAAATAGGCGTCGTAGCTGGAGAGGTCGAAGTGGCCGTGGCCGCTGAGGGAGATGACGATCGTCTTCTCCTCGCCGGTCTTCTTGCACTCGACCGCGTCGTCTATGGCCGGCTTTATGGCGTGGGAGGACTCGGGTGCGGGAAGGATCCCCTCGGTCCGGGCGAAGGTGACGGCGGCTTCGAAGACCTCGTTCTGGTGGAAGGACTGCCCCTCGATGACGCCGTCATGGACGAGGTTGCAGAGGAGGGGGGCGTCTCCGTGGTACCGGAGCCCTCCGGCGTGGATCGAGGGCGGTATGAAGTCGTGGCCGAGGGTGTACATCTTGAGGAGGGGGGTGAGCCTCGCTGTGTCCCCGAAGTCGTAGGCGTAGAGTCCCTTGGTCAGGGTCGGGCAGGCCGCGGGCTCGCAGGCGACCATCCTGATCTCCTTTTTGTCCTTCAATTTGTCGGGGACGAAGGGGAAGACCATCCCCGGGAAGTTGGAGCCTCCGCCGACGCAGCCGTAGATGACGTCCGGATAGTCGTCGACGATCGCCATCTGCTTCTTCAGCTCCTGCCCCTCCACGGTCTGGTGGAGGAGGACGTGATTGAGGACGGAGCCCAGGGCGTAGTTGGTGTTATCGTGGGTCGCAGCATCCTCTACCGCCTCGGAGATGGCGATCCCCAGGCTTCCTCCGGTATCGGGGTGCTCTTTTAAGATCGCCCTTCCGGCGTTGGTCAGATCGCTGGGGCTCGCCACGCACTCGGCGCCCCAGACCTGCATTATGCTCTTTCGGTAGGGCTTCTGGTCGAAGGACGCCCTCACCATGTAGACCCTGCACTCTATGTCGAAGAAGCTGGTGGCCATGGAGAGGGCCGAGCCCCACTGGCCGGCGCCGGTCTCGGTGGCGATCCTCTCGATCCCGGCCTCTCGATTGTAGTAGGCCTGGGCTACGGCGGTGTTGGGCTTGTGGCTACCGGCGGGGCTGACCCCCTCGTACTTGTAGTAGATCTTGGCCGGGGTCTTGAGGTGCTCTTCGAGCCGATGGGCCCGGAAGAGGGGGGTCGGCCTCCAGAGCTTGAGGATCTCCCGCACCTCGTCGGGGATCTCGATCCACCGCTCGGTGCTCATCTCCTGCTTAATCAATTCCCTCGGAAAGATCATCTCCAGATCGGTTGGAGCCAGGGGCTCTCCGGTCTGGGGGTTCAGGGGCGGGTCCAGGGGCGTCAAGAGGTCGGCGGCGACGTTGTACCATCGCTTGGGCAGCTCTTCCTCATCCAGCAGAATTTTAGTTTGCAGAAGTTATCCCTCCAGAAATGATGAGTTCTGATGTACTCATATGGGCATTATAGTAATGCTGGCGGCGTTATTTAAGGGTTTGGGGGATTATGGGTTGAGCCAAAGACGCTTTTCTAAGACGAACTCTCTGACCTATCCTCCCAGATAAAGCCCCCTCACGTCGGCGTCCTCCAGGAGGCTCCTTCCCGGCCCTTCGTAGCGGTTTCTTCCCATCTCCAGGACGTAGCCCCGGTCGCTTATGGAGAGGGCCTTCTATCGCGTTCTGCTCCACCATCATGATGGCGGCTCCGGTATGGTTGAGGTCTATCGCCGACGACGGGAAGGTCAAGTCAGGAAGATCCGGACCTGATCGGATGTTATCTCATACCTCTATTGTTATTACATATTTGAAGATCTGTGCGAAAGGATTATTTACGGGAACCCGGATAGGTCTTCAGGGGTGCGAGATCGTGACAGACTGGCCCATTCTCCTGCTGATCATGGAAGGGATACCCTTCCTCGCGTTCGTTTATTACCTGGAGCACAAGAAGAGGATGTACCTGCTGGAGAGGGGCGGGGCAGAGCAGGCCAGAGAGGAGTCTTTGGACCTGAGGCTCGAGAGGCGGCTTTCGAGCGGCCTCTTCCTCTCCCTGACCGGATTCTCTCTCATCCTCTCGCCCAGCCTGGCCGGGTTTGCGGGCATCGAGACTTCTCTCACCTTCGAGCTTCTGGTGATGGGGATCGTCGTCCTCTGCTCGGGGCTGGCCATGCTGATCGGGTACGGTCTCATGAAGGGGAGAAAGATCTACTCGGCATCTGAGGGCATGCTGGAGTTCAAGTAGATCACCGGGAAAAAATCGGCAGGAAAAAAGCTCTCTTCCCTTGAGCTCCGGGTCCGAGTTCGCGTCCGCAAATCACAAAAATAATTTGTATGAGTCGGCTTCGGAGCCGACTCCCGGACGGTTCTTCTCGCCTTTTCACATCATCCCCGGGGGCATTCCCATGCCGCCCATCCCCGCAGGCATCCCGCACATGCCGCCACCGGGCATCCCGCCCATGCCGGCGCCAGCCGGAGGCTGCTCGGTCCTCTGGGCGGCGATGACGTCGTCGATCCTGAGGATCAGGACGGTGGCGTCGGTGGCGGACTTGATGGCCTGGGTCTTCACCCGGAGGGGCTCGACGACCCCCATCTCCCACATGTCCACGACCTTGCCGTCGAGGGTGTTCAGGCCGCCGGTCTTCATGCCCGCCTCGTGGCTGCTCTTCATATCCGTCAGCTTGGTTATGGCGTCAAAGCCGGCATTCTCGGCCAGGGCCTTGGGGATCTCGGCCATCGCCTCGGCGAACTTCTCGACCGCGAGCTGCTCCCGCCCCTTGAAGTTTGCGGAGTGCTCTCTCAGCTTGAGGTAGAGCTCCACCTCGGGGGCTCCGCCGCCAGCGACCAGGGTTTTGTCCTCTACGGCGGCGGCGACGGCGTGGAGGGCGTCGTCGAGAGCCCTCTCCAGGCTGTCTACGACCTGCTGGGTTCCGCCCCGGAGGAGGAGCGAGACCGTCCCCTCCTTGGCCAGGCCAGTGACGAAGGTCATGTGGGCTCCGCCGACCTTCTTCTCCTCGACCAGGTCTGCGCGGCCCAGGTCGGCAGGGGTCATCTCGTCGAGGTTGGTGACGATGTTTCCGCCCGAGGCCCGAGCCAGCTTCTTGAGGTCGGTCTTTCTGATCCTGCGCAAGGCCATGATGCCGGCCTTCGAGAGGTAGCTCTGGGCCAGGTCCTCGATCCCCTTCTGGCAGAAGACGACGTTCGCGCCGGTGGCGATCACCTTGTCGACCACTTTCTTGATCGCCTCCTTCTCCTGGTTGGCGAAGATCTTGAACTGCTCGGAGCTGGTTATGGAGATCTCGGCCTTCGTCTCGGTATCTCGAACCTCGATGGGGGTCCCGAGGATCGCGATCTTGGCGTCCTTGACCTTCTTGGGCATGTTGGAGTGGACCCTCTCTCTATCGATTATTATCCCCTGGAAGAGCTCGGTGTCCTCCATGCTCTCTCCGGCCTTCTTCTCCACGATGACGTTCTTGAGGGATACGACCTTCTCCCCCTCGTCGGTCTCCTCGGTGACCGCCCTGACCATATCGACGACGTGCTTTGCCATCTCCAGGTCTGGGGCTCCGGCGAGCTTTCCGGTCATGGCGGTGAGGGCTATCTTCTCCAGGAGCTCTCTATTCTCCTCGGAGACCTCTCTCGCCATCTCCTCTAAAACCTCGATCGCTCTCTCTGAGGCCATCATGTAGCCCTGGACGATCATCGTCGGGTGGACGCCCATATCCATCAGCTCCTCCGCCCTCTTGAGGAGTTCTCCGGTGAGGATCGCCACCGTCGTCGTCCCGTCGCCGACGACGTCGTTTTGGGCCTTGGCCGCCTCCACCAGCATCTTCGCGGCGGGGTGCTCCACCTCCATCTCCCGGAGGATGGTCACGCCGTCGTTTGTTATTGTAACGTCTCCGATGGTGTCGACGAGGAGCTTGTCCATCCCCCGGGGCCCCAGGGTGCTCCGGACCGCCTTGGCGACGGCTCTTGCTGCCATGATGTTGTTAGACATGGCCTCTTTTCCCCGCTCTCGCCGAGCGCCTTCTCTGAGAATCAATATCGGCTGTCCACCTAATCCTGCCATAAATTGCCTCCTTCTCAGGATCTGACTATTTGATCTTCTATAAAAGGGTTTTCCGCTAAAGGTCATGCTGTGGCGGCGAATAAAAGTTTACAGATCAGACTCAAAGAGCGGCCCGGGATCGAAGAGATGACCCTTCTCTTCACCCCTCGTTCATCCTCCTCAAGGCCGCCGCCCGGTTTCGCTTCGCGTCGGCGAAGCCCGGATTTATGGCCAGCGCCCGATCGTAGCTCTCGACCGCCTCCTCATACCGTTCTAGATTGTAGAGGGCGGCCCCCCTGTTGTTCCAGGCGTTGGCGTGATCTGGGTTGATCTCGATCGTCCTGTTGTAGCAGTCCAGGGCCTCCTCGACCCTGCCCAGGGCCGAGAGGACCACCCCCCTGTTGTTCCAGGCCTCCTCCATATCGGGGTCTGCCTCGAGGGCCCGGTCGATGGACTCGATGGCCTGATCTTTTTTATCGAGGGTGTAGAGGATCCAACCCCGGTTGTTCCAGGCTTGGGCGTGGTCTGGGTCGATCTCGGCGGCCCGGCTGAAGAGCTGGAGGGCCTCCTCGGTTCTGCCCAGGCCGTAGACCAGGATCCCCTTCCTGTAGAGGGCGGGCTCGTACTCGGGATCGACCTCTATGGCCCGTTCCAGGGAGCTGATCGCCTCGCTGGTCCGCCTCAGATCGGCGAGGGCGACCCCTTTGTGGTACCAGGTCTCGCCCCTCTCGGAGTCGATCTCCAGGGCCTGGTCGTAGCACCAGATCGCCTCGCTGGGCCGGCCCATCCGGTAGAGGGTGTGCCCCTTGCTGTGCCAGGCGTCGGCGTCCTCGGGATCGATCCTGATCACCTCGTCGTAGGACTTGATGGCGTCAAAGAACCTCTCCTGGCCGTAGAAGGCAGAAGCCCGGTTGTACCAGGCGATCTTGTAGTCCGGGTCGATCTCCGTCGCCCGGTCGTAGCACCCGATCGCCTCCTCGGCCCTCCCCAGGCTGACCAGGATGACTCCCTTGTTGTTCCAGGCCAGGGGGAAGGTGGGAGCGATCTCGAGGGACCGGTTGTAGCAGTCGATGGCCTCAACGAACCTTCCCAGGTCGCCGAGGGCCCGCCCACGGTTGTACCAGGCGAGGGCGAATTCCGGATCGATCTCGAGGGACCGGTTGTAGCAGTCCAGGGCCTCTTCGATCCTCCCCAGGTTGTGAAGGGCGAGCCCTTTGTTGCTCCAGGCGATAAGGTAGTCGGGATCGATCTTTATCGCGGACTCGAAGCTTTTGGCCGCCTCCTCGTACCTCTCCAGAATTCCCAGAGCAAGCCCCCTCTCGTTCCAGACCGTCGCGTCCTCGGGGTCAGCCTTCAGGGCCCCGTCGAGGTATCCGACCGCCTCCTCGATCCTCCCGCGGGCCGAGAGGAGGTCGGCCGCCCCTCGCCAAGAGCCGGTGAGGCCCGGGTTGATCCTCAGGGCGGCGTCGAAGGAGGCCAGGGCCTCCTCGTCCCTCCCCAAGGCCCTCAGGGCGTTCCCCCTGTTCTGGGCGGCCTCGGCGAGGCCGGGCTTTGCCCGCAGGGCGCGGCCGAAGCAGCGCTCCGCCTCCTCGTAATCGCCGAGAACCCCGAAGATCAGGCCCCTGTTGTTCCAGGCCTTGGCGTTTCCCGGATCGATGGCAAGAGAACGATTGTAAGCGGAGAGGGCCTCCTCCACCCTCCCCAGGAAGCTGAGGGCGTTTCCCATCTCGTACCAGAGGACGGAGTTCTCGGGATCGATTCTGAGGGCCATATCGAAGGACCCGGTTGCCATCTTCCGATCGCTGAGGTTGTAGAGGCCGATCTCGCCCCTGAGAACCCAGGCCTCGGCCCGGCCCGGGTCGATCTCGAGAGATCTGTTTATGCAGTCGAGAGCGAGGTCGAAGGAGCCCTCCTGGCGGTATCGGTCCGCCTCCGCGAGGAGCTCGGCCGCCGCCCGGTCTTCGGCCAGGGCGGGGGACGCCAGAGCGAGTATCAAGATCAGAATCAGAATAGAGATCTTGATCGAGATCGACGCGAGGAGGGCTCCGGGTCTCATGGGTGAGGAGATCTACCCCGCTCCCGAATATCTTTTTTGGTGGCCCGGGGTGGCTCGCCCTCCGGCTGGATCTTCGGCGCCGTCGAGCGCTACGATGAGCTGAGCTCGATGAACCTGTCGTAGCACTCGACGGCCTTCCTGTGCAGGCCCAGCTTGTAAAAGTCGTCGCCCTTCCGGTTCCAGCACCTCACGTCCCCGGGATCGAGGGCTAAGGCCCTATCGTAGCTCTCGACCGCCTCACTGTACTTGCCGAGGCCGTCGAGGGCCGTCCCTCTCGCATACCAGATGTCGGCGGAGTTCGGGTTGATCCCTACCGCAGAATCGTAGCTCTCGACCGCCTCCTTGTACCTTCCGAGCTTCTGCAGGGCGAGCCCCCTCTCGTACCAGGCCTCCCCATCTTCGGGCTCGATCTCGACCGCCCTGCCGTACGATTCGACGGCATCGGTATACCGGGCCGCGGAATAGAGGAGGTGGCCCTTCCTCCGCCAGGCCTTGGCGAAGTTCGGATCGACCTCGGCTGCCCTCTCGTAGCACTCCAGGGCCTCATCGCCCCGGCCCATCTCCTCCAGAATCTCTCCCTTCTCCTGCCAGGCCTCAGGGCTGGTGGGATCAGCCGATATCGCCTCCTCGTAAGAGGCTATCGCCTCCTCGGCCCTCCCCTGACCCTCCAGGACCGAGCCTCTGCCGCGCCACGCCTCGCCGAGGGCGGGATCGACGGCTATAGCCTGGTCGTAAGATCTGAGGGCGTCTTCCATCCTCCCCGACCTCTCCAGGGCGGAGCCCCTCAGAGACCACGCGCCGGCGTCCCGCGGATCGATCTCGACGGCCCGGTCGTAAGAGAGGATCGCATCGTCGAGCCTGCCCACCACTTCATAGACCTCTCCCCTCTCGATCCAGAGCTCCTTCTCCGAGGGGTCGATCTCGATGGCGGCATCGTAGCAGCTTATAGCCTCCTGGTATCTCCCGAGCCCGGCGAGGGCGAGGCCCCTGCCGCGCCACGCGGGGGCGCTCTCGGGATCGGCATTCAGGACCTCATCGTAGCACTCTGCGGCCTCCTCAAACCTCTCCAGGCTCTGGAGCGCCTCGCCCCTCCCGCACAGGGCCTCGAGATCCGATGGGTCTTCGGCGAGGGCTCGGTCGTAGCAGTCGAGGGCCTCCTCGTAATCGCCCACCATCTGGAGGGAGAAGCCCCTCTTCTGCCAGACGTCCTCGTAGGATGGGTCGATCTTGATGACCTGATGGTAGCACTCTGCGGCCTCCTCATAGCCGCCGAGCTGGAGATGGGCGGAGCCCTTGCTGTACCAGGCCTTCGCCTCCAGGGGAGCCACCTCTATCACCTTCTCGTAGCAGTCTGCGGCCTCCTCGTATCTCCCCAGGCTGTAGAGGGCTTCCCCCTTCTCGTACCGATCGATCTCGATCACCTTGTCATAGCACTCTATCGAGTCGGCGTATCTGCCCAGGGAAAAGAGGGCTACCCCCCTGTTGTACCAGAGGGAGACGTCCGAGGGGCTGATCTCCAGGGCCTCGCCGTAGCATCTCGCAGCCTCCTCGTACCTCCCCAGGCTGTAGAGGGCAAGCCCCTTGTTCTGCCAGGCTCCCTCATAAGACGGATCGATCTCGATGACCCGGCTGTAGCTGCTGGCCGCCTCGTCGAGCCTGCTGGCGTTGAAGAGGAGAGATCCCCTGTTGTACCAGACGTCCGGGTCGCCGGGATCGATGGCTATGGCCTCGTCGTAAGAATCGATCGCCTCCTGGTATTCGCCGAGGCGGGCGAGAGCGTCTCCCCGGCCGCGCCAGGCGTCGATCCTGGAGCCGTTGATGGAGATCGCCTCACTGTAAGAGCTCACAGCCTCCCGGTACCTCTCCAGCCTGTAGAGGGCGACGCCCCGGTTGTACCAGGCGTTCTCGTGGGTGGGATCTACCCCTGTCACCTCCTCATAACACTCGACCGACTGGTTGTACCTTCCGAGGATGTAGAGGGCGTTGCACCTCCTGTTCAAGACGTTCGCATTGAGGGGGTCGGTCTCGAGGGCCTTCTCGTAACAGCTGAGGGCCTCCTCGTACCTGCTGAGCCTGGCGAGGGCGAGGCCCTTGTTGTACCAGGCCCTCTCGTCCTCGGGGTCGGTCTCCAGAGCGTGGTCGAAGGCCACCATCGCCTCCTCGTACCTGCCGAGATCGCTGAGGACGAGCCCCTTGTTCTGCCAGACGTCCTCGTGAGTGGGATCGATCTCTATGGCCCGATCATAACCCTCCACCGCCTCCTCGCCCCTCCCGAGACGGTCGAGGACGACGCCCTGGTTGAACCAGGCGTTCGAGTAGCCGGGATCGATCTTCGCCGCCTCCTGGTAACAGCCGAGGGCCTCGCCGTAGCGGCCGAGGGCATAGAGGGCGTTCCCCTTGTTGTTCAAGACGGCGACGAGCTGCCGATCGATCTTGAGAGCCTCGTCGTAAGATGTGATCGCCTCCTCGTACCTTCCGAGCTCGCTCTGGGCGAGGCCCTTGTTGTACCAGGCAGCATGGCAGAGAGGATCGATCTGGACGGCGGAATCGTAACATCTGAAGGCCTCCTCGTACCTTCCGAGCTCGCTGAGGAGGACGCCCTTGTTGAACCAGACGTCGGCTGAAGAGGGGTCGATAGATATCGCCTGGTCGTAACATTCCAGGGCCTCCTCGGCCATCCCCTGGCTGTAGAGGGCGAGACCCCTGGCGTGCCATGAGGCGACGTCATCTCCGTCGATCTCCAGGGCGATGTCATAACATTCGATCGCCTGGTCATACTTTCCCATGCCGTAGAGGGCGAGCCCCTTCTGCCGCCAGAGATCTGCCTTGGTCGGGTCGATCATCAGCGCCTCGTCGTAAGATCTCGCAGCCTCCTGGTACCTTCCGAGGGTGTAGAGGGCGAGCCCCCGGGCCCGCCAGAAGTCCTGGTCGGAGGAGTTGAGCTCTATGGCCCGGTCGTAGCAGCCCACGGCCCGGTCGTACTCCTCCAGGCTGTGGAGGGCGAAGCCCTGGCTGTACCAGATCTGGGGGTCGGAGGGATCGACCTTCAGCGACTGGTTGAAACTGTCGGCCGCCTCTCGGTATCTCCTCTGGTCGCTGTAGATGTAGCCCTTCAGGTTCCAGGCGTCCGGATAGGTTGGGTCGATATCCAGGGATTTGTTGACATAAAGAAGAGCAAGCTCGTAAGATCCACTTGAGTAGAAGCTTATGGCCTTGCCAAGCCAGCCCCCGGGCTCCTCCTCCCCCAGGGCCAGAGGGGGGCAGGCCAGAGATAAGATAAGAATCGGCAGGACCCAGCGCTTCATGTCAAATTAAATCATTCTATTAATCGATATATCTTGTGGTTTGAGGGCTATCGCGGAGGAAGCTCCCTCAAGGCCCCGCCCGTCTCAACCTCTTCACCATCAGAAGGGCGTCCTCTCCGGGGCCGTAGTAATCCTCGAGGAGGGCGGCCCCAGAGTAGCCGAGATCCGCGTAGAGGGCGATGGCCCGTCTGTTCTCGATCGAGACCTCGAGACGGGAGGCTCTGGCCCCCAGGATCGCGAACTCCTCTTCCAGGGCAACCATCAGCCCTCTGCCCAGCCCCTCTCCGCGACGTTCGGGGAGGACGTCCAGGGTCACCACCTTCCCGGCCTCGCCGCGAACAAAGCCGATGACGAAGCCCGCCAGGTTCCCGTCCTCGGCCACCAGGGCCGTCGCATCCTCCAGAAGGATGGATAATGCATCGGGCGGGAAGGCTACCTCGCGGGAAAAACAGAGCTCTTCGATGGCGAGGATCGAGGGCAGGTCCCGTGCCTCTGCCCTCCTGATCTTCATCTCTTCTGCGATACCTCTTTGACGACCTCGGTGTAAGCCCCGAAGACGGCGGGGATGTCGATGGTTCCTACGACGTCGACGACCCCCATCGCCGCGATCAATCTGCCGCCCCGGTCCATTATGGGGGCGACGGATACGGGAACTCCTTCATAAATGCCGCTTTTGGGAACGGTCCTGATCGGCTTTCCCGACCTCATCACCTCTTCGAGGACTGGCCCCGAGTAATCGTCGTCTTGGACCTTCCCATCCTCCACCCTGACCCCCGGTCTATCGAGGCTCCTCAGGGTGACCGGAAGCCCCAGGATCTGGTTTACGGCCAGGGCGATGGGGGCGAGGTCGGAGGGTCCCGACCTCTCCGATATTACCAGCTCAGCCATGGTCGGATTTCAGGCTCTAATTGTTGATATAGTCTGCCCTCAATACTTCTTCAGGAACCGGGCCTGGAAGCCGTGGTACTTGGCAAACCCCTCAGAGTCCCTCTGGCTCAGGGTCTGGCTGTCGAAGGAGACCATCTCCTGATCGTATATCGCGTCCGGAGACCTTCTTCCGACGGAGAAGGCCCTCCCGCAAGATAGCTTCATCTTGACGGTGCCGTTCGCCCTCTTCGAGCTCTCGTCGACGAAGGCGGAGAGGTCCGCGTAGAGGGGGTCGTCCACAAGCCCCATGTAGGCCAGCTCCGACCAGGCCTCGTCGACCGTCGCCTTGAACCGCAGCTCCGCCCTGGATAAGACGAGCCGTTCCAGGTCCCGGTGGGCTTCGAGGAGGACTGTAGCCGCAGGATGCTCGTAGTTCTCCCGGGCCTTGAGGCCGAGGACCCTATCCTCGATCATGTCGGTCCTGCCGACGCCGTGCTCTCCCGCAGTTCTGTTCAGCTCCGCGATCAGCTCGACCCCGGCCATCCTCTTGCCGTCGAGGGCGACTGGAACCCCGTGGGAGAACTCGATCTCCACCTTCTCTGGCGGAAGGTTCCTCTCCGGGGACTTGGTCCAGGCGTATATCTCCTCGGGGGGCTCGAAGAAGGGGTCCTCGAGAAGGCCGCCCTCGATGCTCCTGGACCATAGGTTCTCATCTATGCTCCAGGGCCTCTCCTTCGTCACCGGCACGTCGATACCGTGATCCCTGGCGTAGTCGATCTCCCACTCGCGGCTCAGGTCCAGGTCGCGCATCGGCGCCACCACCTTCAGGTCCGTCGCCCTGAAGATCGCCTCGAAGCGCAGCTGGTCGTTCCCCCTGCCGGTGCATCCGTGGCCCAGGGCGTCGGCACCAAGTTTTTTTGCGATCTCTGCCGTCTTTCTCGCGATCAGCGGCCTGGCGATCGCCGTTCCCAGGACGTAGCCCTCGTAGGAACCGTTGGCCTTGATGGCGGGGAAGATGTAACCTTCGACGAACTCCTCCTTGGCGTCGATGACGTAATGCTCATCGCTCAGCTTCTCTGCCCTCTCGTTTCCCCTCTCGATATCCTCCTTTGGCTGGCCGACGTCCGTCAGGACCGTTATCACCTGGTCAAAGTCATAGCGTTCCCGGAGAAGCGGGACGCAGACCGAGGTGTCGAGGCCTCCAGAGTAAGCGAGCACGATAACTCCAGACAATTCAATATCACCCGGGGCCTACTCGGTGCCCAGTTATTTTAAATCTACGGCTTTGACGATCGATCGATAAATCTATAACTTCACAGCCAAAATTGGCCTCGATGACCCCTCTACTGAAGACCACCGCCCTGACGGTGGACTACGATCAGGATCAGAGGTCGCTCCAGGCCCGAGGAGCGATCTCGATGCTGGTCCAGCCGGCCCTTAACAGGATCAACCAGAGGCTGGCCGAGGAGAAGCCCGCCCTGGTGAGGGAGGGCGATATCGTCGCCTCCACCTGGCTTCCGCCCATCCCCAGCGGCCCCTTCAAGAGGCTCGTCCTCAGCGAGGCGAAGATCGCCATCGGCAGGTTCGTCCCCCAGACGGTGAGCATAGAGGTCACCAGGGCGTGCGGCTGTGCTTGCGATCACTGCGTGATCAAAGAGGGCGATGGGGAGCTAAAGGCCGAAGAGATCAAACGGGTCGTCGACGAGGCCCTGGACCTCGGAGCCTGCATCATCACCTTCACCGAGGGCGACCCGCTCCTCAGGGACGATATCTTCGAACTCATCAGCCACGTCGACCCGGAGAGGGCGGTGGTGAACATGTTCACCCCCGGCCTGGAGATGACGCCGGATAAGGCCGAGATGCTGAAGGATGCAGGCCTCTACAACATCCTGATAGGGGTCTACAGCACCGACCCCGAGGTTCACGACCGGATCAGGGGCCTTCCTGGTGCTCACGAGAAGGCGGTCGCCGCCATCAAGATGGCTCTGGATGCCGGCCTTCTCGTCACCATGTCCACCCACGTCAAGGGCGATCGAGTCTCGGAGATCTTCGACCTCTACGATCTCGCGACGGAGCTCGGGGTCCACGAGTTCTCGATCTGGGAGGGGATGCCCAAATCAGCCGAGGAGCAGCTCACCAAGATAGATCGGGAGACGATCACCAGGTTCTACAGGAAGGTCAACCGCACCCCCGGTGGACCCCGGGTCTTCGCCAGCACCTACTTCGAGGGCCAGATGCTGGGGTGCATGGCCGGAAGACGCTGGATTCACGTGGGGGTGGACGGCGGCGTGAGACCCTGTCCCTACATCGAAGACGCGGTGGGAAACGTCCTGGAGCGGTCTCTTAAGGATATCTGGAAGGACGTGCGAAAGTCGGGCGAGTTCGAGGCTTTCAGGACCGACTGTCCCGCCCAGAGCCAGCACCTCGCCCTCTGAGGCCAGCCCGAGATCTGGCGGAGGGTCTGCTCGGTCGATGAGGCTTTGCATTAGAGCCACGATACTCGCGCCTGCCGCCGTCTATCATCTTTTCCGTCGTTTTTGGCGACCTCGCTCGCTCATCCTCGGCTTCTGGATAGTGCCCTCTCATCTCGCCCCAAAAATCGAGGAGATCAATCTTCGAGGTGGTCGCCCGCCTTGGATTCGGGACCGGAAGATCAGAAGCCATCGAAATTCCGCAAATCGCCGGAATTAACTTATCATCACCGACTATAAAAAAAGTAGTGGAAAATTATTAGTATATACATGATCATCTCTCATCGAGAGGATTGGGCATGAGCGTCATCAGAAGTCTCAGGATGAACTTTGCCGTCTGGATAAGGTGGATCGTTGGCAAAAAAAAGGCCAAAATAGGGATATACGGTCCACCCAACGCCGGAAAGACCACATTGGCCAACAGGATCGCAAAGGACTGGGGTGGGATGTATCTGGGAGGAATATCTCACGTACCCCACGAGACGAGAAGGGCCATGAGGACTGATGGCGTGATGATCAGGGCCAATGGATCGAGCGTCGAGCTGGACATAGTCGACACGCCCGGGATGGCCACCAAGATAGACTTCAGAGATTTCATGGCTTACGGCCTGGAAGAGGAGGAGGCCAAGAGGAGGGCTAAGGAGGCGACGGAGGGAGTTATAGAGTCAATAAAGTGGCTGGACGATCTGGACGGGGTGCTTCTGGTGATGGACTCTACGGAGGACCCCTACACCCAGGTCAACGTCACGGTGGTGGGGAACATGGAAGCGAGAAAGCTGCCACTCCTGATAGTGGCCAACAAGATGGATCTGCCCAAGGCCTCTCCTTCAAGGATAAAGGCGGCCTTTCCGCAACATCCTCTGGTCACCATCTCCGCTCTGGAAGGGTCGAACATCGATCAGCTGTATGTTGCCATAGCCAGGCACTTCGGGTGAGATGATGAGGGAAGTACAGATGGACCTGATCTCGGCCGAGAGGCTTGAGAGCATGTCCTCCATGGAGAAGATCCGGCTCATACTGAACAAGGTCAAGAGAGGAAACATCGTGGTGCTGGAGCAGGGCCTGACCCCCGAGGAGGAGGTCAAGCTGATCGAGATGACTATGAGCGAGATACGCCTCGACGAGTTCTCGGGGATAGAGATCGAGAGCTATCCGGTCAAGAGTGAGGGGACCTTCATAAACAAGATCCTGGGCAAATCCGGGATCAAGACCAGAATGACCGTCATCGGACCTGCAAACCAGCTTCGAACCGTTGAGAAGGACAAGTACCAGATCAGCACCAAGGTCTCGGTCGGTGACTGATTAGCATGCCCCACATGTGCACCCGATGCAACAGCGTCTTCGAAGACGGCATGGACATCCTGGAGGGGTGTCCCGTCTGCGGCTGGAACAAGTTCCTCTTCGTGAGGTCCAAAGAGATGATAAAAGAAGTTCGGGGCGCGCTGAAAGCTTCTGAGATCGGGGGGCCCTACGAGCCCTGGCCGGAGGGGAACGATTCGCTCCGGGAGATCCTGAGATCGGACCGGGGCAGAGAGGCGAACCGCACCAGAGAGGGGCGAGATGATAGGCCCAAAGAGGTGCCGAAGAAGAGGGGCAAGAGCGTCCACGGGTTTTCTGATCTCGATCCTCCAAAAGACCGATCCTCAGATCCTCCTCATCGGGGGTCGGATGAACGCCGGTCTGGCGAGGATAAGGACCCGGAGAGCATCATGATGCAGGAGTCCGGCACATATGAGCTGAACCTCCCGAACCTCTTTGAGCGCGACGAGCTGGTGATGGCCGTAAAAGAGGGGACCTACCTGATCGACCTCTCCTCGGCCTTCAAAAAGTCGAAGAAGAGCTGAGGCCTGTCAGCCTTCCGGGTCGCCTCGCTCCACCTCGACTGTCATCCTCTTCCACTGAGGGTCCACTCCTTTCAGGGACTCGGCCACCCCAGAGACTATCTTCTCCATGATCTCCTGGGTGAAGTGGTTCATGGGTATAACCTCCCCGTCCACCATCAGCTTAACCTTCAGACTCGTCCACCCCCGATCTTCCTGGCCTCGATGGTCAGCGGATTTTCTCGATAGGCCTCGATTAAGGCCTTCACGCCCCCCCGAAGATCATCTGTTCAGGCGTGGTTATGGTCCTGTTTCTCCCTATGGAGAAGGGCGGGGTGTATAGGGTGATCGCCGAAGAAGTCCTGTTGCTCACCGATATCGAGAAGCTGGGCGTATAAGTTATGGGTGTTGGGGCACCCAGCTCTATCGGCTCGATGCTTGACCTCTGCATGAAGGTGCCGAAGCTTCTTCCCAGGGTCCTCACGTCTACAGCATCTGTGGTGATTCGTGGCGCTTCTCGCGAGTAAGAGATGACCACGGGCGTCCTGCTGGACGCCATCTCCGCCTTCTTGCCCAGAGTGCTCAGATCAATAGGAGTTTCGGCAGCTGCTACCATCCCTCCCAGGAGCATGGTGGCCACCAGAGCCGTCAAAATTATTTTCATGGATAACCTAACCTCCCTTTTTCTATGATCCGGGTCTTTGAATTATTACCATTTATTCCTTTTGATGAAAGGCTGCAAGACAATTCCCGATCATCTTGGCCATCTTGAGATGGTCCCAGGACCCGGGCCCGGGAACCGGATCTCACCAGAAGGTGTAGCCGAAGTACCTCGCCGCAGTTTCAGAGCCTCCCCCTGCTTCCGGGGCGGCAGAGCAGACTGGAATCAGACCGCAGAGGGCGAGAAGTGATGCGATAGTCAGGATCAGTGCGATCTTTCCCGCCGGGCTCACAGATCTCACCTGCCCCCGCCCTCAGAACTCTCCTCGTAGAGAGCTATGGCGTCGTTCAGATGGGACCTGATCCAGCCCTCGCCCCGATGGCCGACGGCGCTGTGCCAGGCGACGGTGACGTTCCCGTCAGGGCCGGGCGCCAGGGTGAGGAAGACGGTCACGGGAACGAGCCTGGGATCGCCGATGGGATCGTAGATATCGAGGGCGGTCCAGGTCTTCTCCAAGTCGTCTTCGGCCAGAACGTCCACGTAGGCGACCTCGTCGCCGAGGTCTCCGAGGACCTCTCTGATATCGGTCTCCTGACTGCTGCAGGCAGGGCAGTCGGTCAGATGGATGAGGATGATCGCCGGCTTCTCCTCCAGGGGATCGAGGGCTCAGGAGGGATGATCGACCGCGGACCCCGCCTCCGAATGCTGATCCGGGTATGCGGTCCACCAGTCCTCGGGGCCGGACCCGATGGCATGGACCGGGCTGCCATCTCCCGAGGCCCCGGGGACCAGGATGCAGATCGCGAGGATGACCGTCAAGGTCAGAGCCGCCGGCTTCTTCGCATCTTTTGCTGACAAAGTTCTACCAACTCCCACCTCTGGCCATACTACCGTGAGATTTATCATCTTTTCCCCGGCTTCCCCCTCCCGATCGGACGCCCTTTGTCCGACTGGTTCCCCGGATGGAGACCTCTCCTCCGGGCTTGGCTTTGGGCCGACCGCATCAAAGATAAATATGGAGATAGAGGACGACCTATCTACGGTCTGATCATGGTCATACTTTAAAGGAGGATATGCCAATATGAGAGATGGAATCGGGTTGTTATCGGGGCTTTGTGCGCTCCTGCTGCTCGCAGCAGTCCTGGTGGGCGGAGCTTATGCCGGCTGCTCCAGCTGCGCCGCAGGCGGAGGAACATGGTCGTCGGGTCTGGACTTCATAGGTGCCTCTGCGGAGGCCGTCTCGGTGATGGAGAAGAGTCCAGTGGGCGGTCTGGCATCGGCGACGGGATCGAATGGAGCGTCGGTGATCACCGCCAGGGCGCTCTTCGAGGATATGGAGGGCGGCTCGGAGAAGGTGGTGGCCTACGTCGGAGTTCCCGGGGAAGCCTCTTACATCGAGGGGTCGATCCACCTGCCCCTGGAGCAGGTCTTCGGAGATGACGCCGCCCTGAAGTCGCCGACTGAGATCGCCGCCCTATTCGGGGCAGCCGGGATCACAGAGGATGACCCTCTCGTCATATACGGCGACTATTTCTTGAACGGGTACGACACCTTCGCCTTCTTTGTAATGAAGCGCCTCGGCCATGAGGACGTCCTCCTCCTGGACGGGACGAGAGGCGGACGTGAGGCTGCGGGGCTGAACTTCGTCCCTCTCCCCACCCCCAGGTCGCCTGAGACCTACTCCCCCGACCCCAACCCCGACCTCCTCGCCGACGATGAGCGGCTCTCAAGCAGCCAGGTGGTGGACGCGAGGAGCCCGGCCGAGTACGCCGCAGGCCACCCCGACGGGGCGGTCAACATCGACTACTCGAAGGTGAAGGGGCCAAACGGCCTCGTCGGCGCCCAGGCCCTGAGCCTGGCCTTCAGCGGCCTTGACAAAGACCAGCCGGTGGTGGTCTATCCCCGCCAGGGAGGCGCCTCGGTGGTCTGGTACGCCCTCTACACCCAGGGCTACGATGTCAGCCTTTATGCCTTGACGGGCACGAGCTGAGATCGGGCCCATCTGAAAAATGGAGGTCGCGGAGGGAGGATCAGAGAGGTCTGATCCCTGCCGAGAGGTGCGATCCTGGCCCCTCGCCCGGGCGAGGGCCGGGCCTTTCGGCTATCTCACTTTTTATCCAGGATCTTTATCAGGTGATAGCCGAAATCTGTCTTCACCGGGCCGACCACCTTTCCCTTCTCTCCATCGAAGGCGGCCCGCTCGAACTCGGGGACCATCTTGCCCTTGCCGAACCATCCGAGGTCGCCCTTGTTCTTCGCCGAGGGGCAGTCGGAGTACTTTCTGGCCATCTCGGCGAAGCTTTCGCCCTTCTTGATCCTCTCCAGGACCTCCTTGGCCTTCTTTTCGCTTTTTACCAGAATGTGGGCTGCGTGGATCTGTTTCGCCATGAGAGTTTCGAGTGGTCTGGCCGGATAAAAAGATTGTGAGGATCCGCTCTTCAGCCGGAGGCGAGATCTCTGTCGATGCGGTAATGCCCGCTCGTTATCTCCACCTCGAACCTCGCGCCCTCGCCCAGGATGGCGCTCTTCGTCCACTTCAGGGATCAGGGATGGGAAGCCGTGCCCGAGGAGCTCCTCCCCAGGGCTGCCAAAGTAGCGGCAGCGGGCTTCGTTGACGAAGGTGATGGTCCTATCGGGCAGGAAGCGACAGATCTAGTTCGGTCTGGTCCTCCACCAGGGTCCTGTACTTCTCCTCGCTCTTCCTCAGGGCCTCCTCCATCCTCTTCAGCTCGGTTATGTTCACGACCGAGACGACGTACTGCCTCGTCCGCGGGATGATGCTGGCTCTGAAAAGGCCGCGTTTAGCATCGCCCCATCGGTCGATCAGGTCTGCCTCGTACTGGGCGGTGGGCGTCTTGAGCCTTCTCTGCCCCTTTCGGAAGTGCTCCCAGAGCTTCTCTCGATCCTCTTCGGCGATGAAATCGTCCCACCTCATCTTCCCCTCGATCTCCCGGCGAGAGAATCCGAAGAGGATCTCTGACTCGGAGTTTACCTTTGATACGAGGCCGTCCTCCTCCACGATCGCCATCGCCGTGCCGCTGTTCTCGAATATGGCGCGATAGTACTCCTCGCTCTTCTGGAGGCTCTCCTCCATCCTTTTCTGATCTGTGATGTCTATGCCGACGCCGAGGGCTGCCCGCATCCGTCCTCTCTCGTCGAAGAGGGGGTAGGTGGAGAAGAGGGCCGGAAATGTCTCTCCCGATCTTCGCACCAGAGTTGTCGGTCCCGACAATCCCCTCTTTCCCTCCCTCATATTCCGGTGCACCTGGGGAAAGCGGGCCGCATCCTCGGGAAGATGAAGCCGTGAGACCGTCCTCCCTACGATCTCCTGGCGTCTGTATCCGAAGATCTTCTCGGCCCCGGGGCTGAACTCCAGGACGGTGGGGTCTGGGTCCGATCCGTCGGTGATGATGAAAGAGACCTCTGCAGCCTCGAATATCGCTCGAAGCTGCTCTGAGCTTCTCCTCAGATCCTCCTCTGCCTGAAGGCGCACGATGGCGTTCCCGGTCATGGCGGCGATCGTCTCCAGGGCGCTCCGTCCCGGGAGAGGGATCTCGTCTGATCCGTGAGTTCCGACGCTGTAGTAGCCGATTACCTCCCCCTCGTGGTGGACCGGGACCACGGCCATGGCGCGTAGCCCCTCCCGCTCCCGGGCCTCCTGGAGCGGCAGATCCCGATCTTGATATCGGATGTATATCGGATCTTTTGCCCCCGCGATCAGCGACGAATTCGGAGTTCGCCTCCTCTGTGATATCGCCTCGACGAACTGGGGAGAGAATCCGGTCGAGTGGTGGAGGACGAAGCTCTTGGAGCTTCTATCCAGAAGGTACATGGTTGCGCAGTCCGTCCCCGATACCTCGATCGCCGCATCGACGCAGAGCTTCAGGGCCGAGGAGAGGGAGGTCGCGCCGGAGAGCTCGAGGGCCAGATCCCTCTCTATGAGATCCTCCTTCCTCGATCTCTCGCGGTCTGCAGCCTGCCGGATCTGATGGGAGAGCTCTGCGAAGAGGACCTTCGGGTCGCCGTCTTTTTGTATGTAGTAGTCGGCGCCGGAGTTCAGGGCCTCGATCACCACCTCCTCGCGACTCTTCCCCGTGAAGAGGATGAAGGGGATATCGAGCCTTCTGCTTCTTACAGCCTTGAGAAAGGTGATCCCGTCCATCTCAGGCATGGCGTAATCGGAGATGACGACCTCATAAGTGCACCGGTGGTCTTCCAGCATCTCCAGGGCCTCGGCCGCCGATTCCGTCCCGTCGACCTGGATATCTCCGGACCTCTCGAGGAAGATGGTGGAGATCTCCAGAATCGTGGGGTCGTCGTCCACCATCAGAACTCGGATCATCAACCCCCTCCAAAGAAATCTTTAAGGTTGGCCTCGGTGGACGGATCAGAATCGAAGCAGAGCTGGTCTGAACTTGTATCGATCTGATGAATAGAATATTTGCGGTATCTCGATTCGTATTCAGAGATGCAGCCGATCATTTTGGGAACTCTCCTGATCAACCCGCGCTTTTATCTCGATTCTCCTATCCGGACGGCTCAGAGATGATTGAAAACGTTTCAGATCCCCTTCTCAAAATGGCCTATTAGGATTTATGACTTGCCTTTGGATCGCTCGGTCGCCTCTCAAAAACACAATCATAAAATATATTTTAATCTTTGAATCGTCTGAGAAAAAGAGCATGGGGCTCGGGCGTCTGGCCGAGCGATCGTCTCCTCGGCCGTCCTGGATGCCCCCTCTGAAGAAGGGGGCAGACCTCTGGTCCGGCCCCTTCTGTGCCGACCCAGTTTGCAGGTCATCGGTCGGGAGAGACGTTCTCTTCAGGAAGACGGGGGGGTGCGGACAGATGGGCTCTGCCCGGGATCGGGAAGCTCTGGGCTCAATCGCCCTTGTCCTGGATCGCAGTGGCCATCTTGGGGCTCAGATGGGCGTCGGGGGCGACGTCGTAGACCTCTCCTTTTATGAACTTCTCCACCAGCTCCTTTGCCAGGTGATCCGGATACTGTATCGGCGGATGTTTCATAGTGTAGGCCGATATCTCGACGAGAGGTCCTCCGATCTTCCTGTCCATGGCCAGCTTGCAGACCCTTATGGCGTCTATGGTGGACCCGCCGCTGTTGGGGGAGTCTTCGACCGAGAGCCTCAGCTCCAGGTTTATGGGAACGTCGCCGAAGATCCTCCCTTCCATCCTCAGAAAACAGATCTTGTTGTCCTTCTGCCAGGGTACATAATCGGAGGGGCCGATGTGGATGTCGTCGGCCATGAGGGGAACGTCCAGGACCGACTGGACCGCCTCGGTCTTGGATATCCTCTTGGACTTGAGCCTCTCCTGGTTCAGCATGTTCAAAAAGTCGGTATTTCCGCCGGTGTTCAGCTGGTAGGTCCGATCGAGCTTGCATCCCCGATCGTTGAAGAGCTTGGCCAGGGACCGGTGGACGATGGTGGCTCCTATCTGGCTCTTGACGTCGTCTCCGACGATCGGGACGTTGGCGTCCTTGAACTTCTTCGCCCAGGTGGGGTCGGAGGCGATGAAGACCGGCATGCAGTTTACGTAGCCTACGCCACCGTCGAGGGCGGCCTGAGCATAAAACCTGCTGGCCTCCTCCGAGCCGACGGGCATGTAGTTGATCAGGACCTCGGCGCCGGAGTCCTCCAGCTCACCCACGACATCGCAGGGCTCCAGATCCGAGACGACGAAGGTCTTTTTGTCGTCGTAAGAGGACATGTGGGGGGCCACGCCGTCCAGGACGGGCCCTTTCTTAACCTCGACGCCCAGGCGGGGTACGTCGGGATAGAAGGTTTTGGTGCAGTTGGGCGGGGCGAAGATGGCATCGCTGACGTCCTTTCCCACCTTTCTCCCGTCTATGTCGAAGGCCGCCACCACCTCGATCTCGCCGGGCAGGTAGCCGCCGACGGACCGGTGCATCAGCCCAATCCAGTCTTCATCATCTGAATTTTTATAATATTCAATCCCCTGGATGAGAGAGCTGGCGCAGTTGCCGAGACCGGCAATTGCTAATTTTATCTTTTTCAATCTCGTCGCCTCCCAAATTCTCCTGAAGTAGTAAAACTTGACGCGCTACCGAGTATGCTACATTTCTATTAGATAAATCTATAGGCATCCCGACGTCGTAATTCCTCCTTTCGAGGGGGCTCTTGGATCATTCTTTGTGCCTTCCGGGCTGATGGTTTGCTCAGGGCTCGGATCCGTCCTCCCCTCCCGCCAACCTCTCGACCACCAGGCCGTTCAGGACGGAGAAGATGATCAGGTAGAAAGTGAGGAGGAGGGTGAAGTTCCAGCCGAAGTAATAGACCATCAGGGGGATCATGGGGATCTTGACCGCCCGGGAGTAGAGAAAGGCCGCCACCAGGGAGTCTCTCATCCCCTTCTCTCTGAGGTCTGCGATGAGGGGGTACCAGACGTAGATCGGCCCCGAGGAGATGACGCCCCCCACCAAGGCGAAGGTCCAGCCCTTCAGGCCCGACCCCTTCCCCAGCATCCTCTTCGCCATCCCGGGCCTGATCGCCAGATTCAAAAGGGACATGATCACCAGGACCAGGGCCAGGACCGGAAGGACGCTTGAGAGGAGTTTGGCGAAGACGGAGAGGGCCCTCAAGAAGAGGTCAAAATCGACCGCGGCAAGCCCCAGATAAAAGATCGTCAGCAGAGCCAGGAAGTGCTTGCCGGAGGGGGCTTGGGCGGTCACGGCACGATCAGCTCCAGGGTTACGGAGGTTAGGATGGCCACCAGGGCTGCCGAGAGGAAGGAGATGCCGTTTCTGATCAGGGCGAACCTCTTTCCTAATATCGCGGCCTCGGCGGGAAGCTGCAGTACGCCGACGGTCACCCAGGCGGCGATGAAGGCGGTCACCGCGAGAAGGCTCACGCCCTGGTCGATCAGCTCTCCGCCGACGATGTAGCTGGTGATGGGATTTCCGGCGGCGATGCTCCCTATCACGGCCCCGATCAGGGGATCGAGGATCTCATCTCCGGTGAAGACCGCCCCATAGACCGATGGCGGGACCAGGACCAGTATGAGAGAGATGAGGAGCATCACCCCGATGAGGATCGGAAAGACGTGGGCGAAGCTGGTGGCGGTCTTCTTCAGAGTGGCAGCCATCGTTTGAGGTTTCGAATCTTCTCCCCCCCGCGCTTTCCCGTCCCTCGGCCTCTCAGCCCTCATCTTCCCATCATCTCTCCTCGGTCTAGTTCGGGTCCGTCCGGGGGTAGGACCCCAGAACCTTGGTCATGGCGGCCCTCTCTCTTATCCGAGCCAGAGCCTCCTCGACTTGGGGATCTTTCGCGTGACCCTCCAGGTCGATGAAGAAGTAGTAATCTCCAAGGCCCCGCTTGCTGGGCCGCGACTCGATCTTGGTGAGGTTGATCCTTCTTTTTGCAAACTCCCCCAGAACCTCCCAGAGGGCTCCGGGCTCGGCCCGCTCCAGGTATATGGCGAGAGAGGTCTTGTCTTTGCCCGTAGGCTCCGCCCCTCTCTGGCCCACCACCACAAACCTTGTCACGTTCTGGTCAGAGTCCTGGACGTCTCTCTCGATCACCGAAAGGCCGTACCTTCCAGCAGCCTCGGCGTCGGCGATCGCCGCCATCTCCGAAAACTCCCCGGCGAGCTTTGCGGCGTGGCTGGTGGAGCCGGTCGTCCTCAGCTCGGCCTCGGGAAACCGACGTTTGAGGTAGCCTCGGCACTGGGCCAGGGCCTGAGGGTGGGAGAGGATCACCTTCACCTCCTCGGGCCTGCCGGTGCCAAGAAGGCAGTGGCTCACCCGGAGGTTGATCTCGCCTGTGATCTTGACGTCGCGGCGGAGGAGGGCGTCGAGGGTCATCCCCACCGAACCCTCCAGGCTGTTTTCCAGGGGGACGACCCCCATCTCCACCTCACCCCCCTCGACGGCGGCGATCACCTCCTCGAAGTCCCGGAAGTAGCGAAGGTTTGAACCAGGACTGTATTTTCTTGCGGCCTTCTCCGAGAAGGTTCCTTCCGGCCCCAGAACCCCGATCGATCGGCTCATTTCATCTCTCTTAAAAGCTCTTTTGCCCTGTCGAGGTTGATATTCTTCTCGGCGGCCATTTTACCGGCCACGGCCTCGATCTCGTCGCCTGTGGCTCCGGCCTGGACGGCGACGTTCTTG
>NZ_JBNGCU010000003.1:0-46824 GCF_049974945.1 Methanocrinis sp.
GTAAATAGAAAGCGCTTTACTGAGGAGTGGTGGGCTTAACCGATGACCAATGGAGATTATTTCAACTTGCTTTCAGGTCAGTATTACCCATATTCTGACTTTAGGGATGATGGTATAAAATGTTTAAAAATTGATAATATAAGCTATGGAAAAATAATTTGGGAAAATATTACATTTTTACCAAATACCTATTTGACCCTATTTAAGGATCTGGTTTTGAACGAAGGAGACATGGTAATTGCGTTAAATAGACCAATTACAAACGGACGACTAAAAATTGGATTGTTAAAAGAATCTGATACCCCGGCGCTTCTGTATCAAAGAGTTGGTAAGTTTATTTCTAAAAATGATAAAGCTGATAAAAAATTTATTTTTTTACTGTTTAACGGCGCTTATTTTAAAGATAGTATTTTAAAATCTCTTGTTGGGTCTGATCAACCATACATTCGAAATTCACAATTACTGAAAACCCAAATACCTCTTCCGCCCCTCCCCGAACAGCGCAGGATCGCCACCATTCTCTCCTCAGTGGATGCTGCAATCCAGGAGACCGACACCATCATCGCCCAGGCAGAGCAATTGAAACAGGAGATGATGCAGGAACTGTTCACCGGAAAGAAACGTCTGCCAGGTTTTTTTGAGGAGTGGTCTAGCAAAAAAATGTTAGATATAGGTATTACTTATAGTGGCCTAACAGGCAAGAAAAAGAGCGATTTTTTAGATGGTCAATATCCATATATTCCATTTCTAAATGTGCTGAAAGGGCCCGTAATCGATACAACGATGTTTGACTTCGTTAATATTGGGTCTGATGAATCACAAAATCGAGTAAGAAAAGGCGATCTCTTATTTAATGGTTCATCTGAGACTCCTGAAGAGGTAGGTATGTGCTCTGTCTTATTAGAAGATGTGCACGATCTTTATCTTAACAGCTTCTGTTTTGGCTTCAGACTTTCGGATGAAGTTGCAGCAAGCCCTTTGTTCCTGACTTACTGGTTCAGAAGCCCCTATGGAAGAAAAGCACTATATCCTCTTGCTCAAGGTGTAACTCGATACAATATAGCAAAAAACAGCTTTATGCAGTTAGACATCCCTTACCCTTCTCATGATGAACAACAAGCCATTGCAGCTATCCTCTCGACCGTGGACAAGAAACTCGAAGCCGAGAGAGATCACCGCGCCCGGCTGGAGACGGTAAAGCGGGGGCTGATGCAGGACCTGCTTACAGGCAGGGTGAGGGTGGAGGTGAACGGCCATGAGTGACCAGAAGGAGCTGATCGAGGTCGAAGACCCTGCGGTGTCGGTTCTGACCGAGCACCTCGGCTGGACCGAGATTGCGGCGGCTGATGCGAAACTGATGAAGGACTCGCTCCGGCAGCCTATACTCGTCTCGCTTTTCCTCGAAGCGGTGAAGAGGATCAACCCCTGGATTACCGAGGAGAACGCCCAGAGGGTCGTCCAATCGGTCGTCCAACTCCAGGCGACATCGGTCCTGGAGGCGAACGAGAAGATCCAGACGATGCTGGAGCTCTCCACCGTCGTCTTGCAGGACATGAACGACGGGATGGGCCAAAAGAGCCAGGACGTCTTTTTCATCGACTACCAGCACCCCGAAAACAACTCGTTCTCCGTCGTCCGGCAGTTCCAGGTCAAGCATTACAGGGAGAGGATACCCGATATCGTCCTCTTCATAAACGGCCTTCCCATCGTCGTCATCGAGTGCAAGAGCCCCGACCTTCAAAATCCTATGGGAGATGGGATTGATCAGATCTTCAGATACCAGGAGATGAAAGACGAGTACAAGAACCTCGGAATCCCCCAGCTCTTCAACACCGTCCAGATCGTCGCCTCAACCCACAGAGATCGGATGCAGTACGCCACCAACTACACCCCACGCCGCCACTGGTCGGAGTGGAGGGACCCCTACCCCCTCACCGTCGCCGAGGTGGAGGAGAGGCTCGGCAGAACGGCGACGCCTCAGGACCTCTTCCTCTTCGGCGTCTGCTCGAAGGAGAACCTCCTCGACCTCATCCAGAACTTCATCGTCTACGAGCGAGAAGGAGGAAAGGTGGTCAAGAAGCTGGCCAAGTACCTCCAGTTCCGAACCGTCAACAAGATCATCGAGAAGGTGACGGCCGAGGAGAGGGAGGGCGGTGTCGTCTGGCACTGGATGGGCAGCGGCAAAAGCCTCTCCATGCTCTGGACGGCGGTAAAACTCCGCCGCCTCCTCGAAAATCCCACCATCCTCGTGGTCACCGATCGGACCGACCTCGACTCCCAGATCCACGGAACCTTCAAACGTTGCGGCTTTTCAACCCCCATCAAGGCGGAGTCCGCAAAGAAGCTCCAGGAACACTTGACCGAGAATGCCGGAAAGACCGTCATGACTACGCTCCAGAAGTTCCAGGATGCTGCAGACGTTTATCCGACCTTGAGCGAAGACGAGAAGATCTTCGTCCTCGTCGACGAGGCCCACCGAAGCCAGTATCGAACCCTGGCCGGTAATATGCGAAAAGCCCTTCCCAACGCCTGCTTTTTGGCCTTCACCGGAACCCCCATCTTCAAAAAGGATCGGGACACCTTCAATACCTTCGGCCCATACATCGACCGATACGATCACAACCAGTCCGTTAAAGAGGGGATCACCGTACCAATCTTCTATGAAGGGCGGATGCCAGAACTTCAGATCACCGGAAAATCCATCGATCAGCTCTTGAGACGTATCTTCCCGGACGAGACCGATGAAGTGCTTGAGCTGATAAATAAGAAGTACGCGACCCTGGACACCATCGCCGAGTCCCGACCCCTGATCAAGGAGATCGCCCTCAACATCATCGACCACTACGAGAAACACATTCTCCCCGACGGCTTCAAGGCCCAGATCGTCGCTACAAGTCGCCTTGCCGCCATCCGATATAAGGAGATCCTCGACGAACTCAACGCCCCCTCGAGCGAAGTTTTGATCAGCGTCGGGCACGACGACGGAAACTTGTACCAGCCCTTCCGCCGGTCCAAAACCGAAGAAGAGGATCTCAAAGAGCGGTTTAAAAAAGAAAAAGATCCCAAGATTCTGATAGTCTGCGATATGCTCCTGGCGGGATTTGACGCGCCGGTCGAGCAGGTGATGTACCTTCATAAGCCTCTCAAGGAACACAACCTCCTCCAGGCCATGGGCCGGGTCAACCGCAAAAGCTCCAAAAAAGAATACGGCCTTGTCGTCGACTACTGGGGCGTCGCCGACGAGCTTCAGAAAACTCTCCGGATGTACAGCGAAGACGGCATCGAGAACTTGGTCCATACTGACTACCGAAAAGAGGTCCTCCCGAGGCTCCAGGCAGCCCACAGCGCCGCCATTAACTTCTTCCGAGAGGTACCGCCCCAAAAAGACAGGGAATCTTACAACGAGGCCTGCGTCCAGTACCTTGAACCTGAAGACAGAAGGGTCGCCCTCGACCAGCGTTTCAAGCTCTTCGCCCGTTACATGGACATGCTCCTCCCCGATCCTCGGGCTTTGAAGTACGTCCGGGATCTCAAATGGCTCGGCTACATCCGGGCTCGGGTCAGGAATCGATATAGGGATGGCGCGCCCCTCCCCGATGACTGCAGTGATAAGGTAAGAAAGCTGATCGAGGACTACCTCAAGGTCGAAGGGATAAACCAGATTCTGGAGCAGATATCAATCCATTCAGAGGAGTTCGACGAAGAGGTGAGCAAGCTGATCTCGCCAGAGGCCAAGGCCAGCGAGATCGAGCACGCCATAAAACACGAGATCAACATCAAGCTGGACGAAAACCCGGTTTTCTACGAATCTCTCCGCGAGCGGCTCGAACGGATCATCGAAGACTACAGACAGAGAAGAATCGATGAGGCGGAAAGATTGCGAGCCCTCCAGGAGATCCTCGAAGAGGCTAGATCTCCGGAGAAGCACGCAGAACGGCTGGGAGTGGATCCGGAAGTTGCTCCCTTCTACGAGCTGATACTCGCAAAATCTGACGCCGAAGCCGACCATCTTAAACCCGCGGCGCAGAAGATTCATTCAGCCCTCAAAGAGCGCGCCGTCGTGGACTGGCAGCAGAAGGAAGACACAAAGCGGGATATGAGGCGAAAGATCAAACGCATCCTCCGAGAGGTCGGCTATCCCCCTGAAGAGATTCAGGATACGACCGTCCGGATCATGGACCTCGCCGCCCGGAGGTTTGCCGGATGAACGCCTCCGACTGCATCAGGTTCGGGACGACAACGATAAGCTACGAGATCACCCGCAGCGACCGGCGAAAAAACGCCGCCATCGCTGTTTACCCAGACAAACGGGTCGAGGTCGCAGCTCCGCCCACCCTCAACCAAGAAGATATCCAAGACCTCGTGAGAAAGAAGGCTCAATGGGTGGTGGAAAAGCTCGAATGGTTCGACCATATTGGCCAGCTTGAAACCTCCAAAGAGTACGTAAGCGGTGAGACTTTTCTCTATCTCGGGCGGCAGTACCGGCTGAAGATTCGATTGGACGGAGACGAGCCGGTGGCAAAGCTCAAAGGCAGATACTTCGAGGTCTGCCTCCCAGAAAAGACACCAGAAGACGCAAAAAACGATGTCGTTAAAAAGGCGCTTTGGCAGTGGTACCTCGATCACGCCGAGAAGAAGATCGGCGAGGTAATAGAAGCCTACGCAAGACGGCTGCGTATCGATCCTCCTCAGTTCAAGGTGAAATACCAGGAAAAACGGTGGGGGAGCTGCCCAAAAGACGATCTGCTCCACATAAACATGCGAACGGTTATGGCTCCAATGAGCCAGGTCGAGTACGTAGTCGCCCACGAGCTCTGCCACCTGAAATACAAGAATCATTCGTCAGATTTCTGGCAGCTACTTCGCCTCATTATGCCAGATTACGAAGTCAGAAAAGAGAGTCTCAAGAACGACGGTTGGAAGTACTCGCTCTAACGGCGAACTTTCCCATCTGAACGTCTCGAAGGTAATAATGGCAAAGGCGAACTCGTCCTTCATTATTAATTGATATATTTTTATACCTAAACCGATAAATATCACCTCCGCCAATAAATATTCCAGCCAAAAGGCTGCAGACTATCGGTTTTTGCCGGGCCTTTTGATCAGACTTTTGGGGGGCTCAACTCCTTCTTCGTCGGGTCGCGGAGCAGGGGCGCCATCAACCGGGGCGACGCCGACTACACCCCGATCTTCCTCTCGGAGGTCCCAGCCCTCTTCCGAAAAGGGGCGATCCCCATCGACGTCGCCCTCGTCCAGACCTCGCCGCCCGACGACCACGGCCTGATGAACGAGGAGAGCGACATCGACATCCTGATCGAGTTCGAGGGAAGAAGGAGCCTCCTCGATCTCGCCCACCTCAAAAACGAGCTGGAAGACGCCACGAACAGGCGGGTGGACGTTCTCACCTACAGGTCGCTTCATCCTCGGCTGAGAGATCGAATCCTGGCCGAGCAGGTCCCAATATTAGGGCTAATCGAGGACCATTCTGAGAGGACCGAGGCCGTTCTGCAAAACTTGCCTTTCATCGCATGACCAAGGTATTTAAGATCTCAACGCAAAATAGTCGAGAGATGAAGGCCAAGTTCAACGTCCTCGTCGAACGGGACGAGGACGGATACTACGTCGCCACTGTCCCCTTCCTCCCCGGATGCCATACCCAGGCGAAGAGCCTGGATGAGCTCATCGAGCGGGCGAAAGAGGCGATAGAGCTGTACCTCGAAGTGGAGAAAGATATCGTGGCTGGGGAATTTGTGGGGGTACAGGTTGTCGAAGCTGAGACCGGTTGAGGCGGATAAGGTCGTCAAGGCCCTGAGCAAACTGGGCTTTGAAATCGCAAGACAAAAAGGGCAGCCATCTGGTGATGAAGCACCCAGACGGCAGGGTCACCGTGGTACCTATCCACGGGGGAGAAGAGCTGGGCAGAGGCATACTTAGGCAGATTGCCCACGATATCAAGATCGGAAAGGACGAGTTTGTAAAGATTTTAGATGAAATTTAAAATCGAACTCCTATGGTTCGAGTTCTTCACCTTAAGCTTAAGGTCCCGCTTTTATTCCTCAGACTTGTTCTTCGTGATTAATTAAGATGTTTTTATACCAACATCAATAAATATAACCTTCGCCAGTAATATTATTTCGGGCAGAAAGCCTTGTGCATCCGATTTCGGCCGAGGCCTTCATTCAGATCACAGGAGGCCGCGGGCGTTGGCGCTCTATCCGGACGATAATTGCTCAGATTTGAAGGCGATGAAGAAGAGGAGGAAGAAGAACTTCTGGCCGGAGAACGCCATCTTCGAGAAGATCCACCCCGGCGACCGGATCTTCGTGGGGACCGGACCGTCGAGCCTCAGTACCTGGAGGGAGCCCTGAAGCGCTGCGTCGAAAAGAAGCACAACTCCCTTTTCGGCGCCGAGATGATCCACCTATGGACCCTGGGGATCGCGCCCTGCACCGAGGAGAAGTTTCAGGAGAACTTCAGGCACAACTCCTGGTTCGTCGGGTCCCGAAGCAGAGGGGCCATCAACCGGGGGACGCCGACTACGCCCCGATCTTCTTATCAGGAGCCCCAGCCCTCTGGCTTCCGTCAAAAAACAAATATCTAGAGCGCTATTCATACTCTCCCATCCACCCTCAGCCCCAGCACTTCCCTCGCCCCGCCGTACACGTCCTCCGCGATCAGAGCGCAGCCCAGGGCCGCATCGCAGCTTGCAAGCGGCAGAACCTCGCCCCCAAGAAGCTGCGAGACCCTGCCCGCGATCCGGGAGGCGGGGTCTCCCGCCAGGTACAGCGCCGGTTTGGCCGCACCATGGTCCCGGAGGAGGACGGCCATGGCGGCGAGCTCCATGGCGGCATAGAGGGCGAGAGCCTCGAAGGCCGCCTCCTTCTCTTCTTCTGTACAGCCCTTGATGGTGAGACCGCGCTTTCGGAGGATCCCGCCCCGGGTGAAGGCCTCGTTGGCGGTCATCTTTCCGGCATCGACATTTCGGATCGCGGCGACGTCCAGGGGACCGTGGAGAAGGCCGGGGGCGAAGATGGGGGCGTCGATGGCCCCGGCTATGCGCCCATCGGCGACGCCGATGGTGACCACGTTGGAGCTGGCGTCCGAGATTATGAAGTCCTTTTCGCCATCCTTGAAGACCTTGTAGGCGAGGCCCACCTTCTCGGGGCTTGTGCCGTGGGAGAAGACCTTCATCCTCGGGTCGATATCGGAGCGGTCGTGAATTCCGGGCAGGAGGATGGCGGGCCATCCCGATTCTCTTACTGCATCGAAGACCTTCGTCCCGCCTCCGACGTGAAGCCCGGCCCCCTCCTGGCTTATGACGCCCCGGTTCTCGGCGTCCTCGATTCTGACGATCTCGGTCAGGCCGTCGCCCATGGAGTAGCAGAGGGCGATGAGATCGACCTCCCCGCCGGCGGAGAGATCGAAGGCCTCCCTGATCCGATCGATGATCTCCGATGGGTCGAGCCCTCCCGCCTCCTCCCTGGGGATGACGCGGCACTTTCCTTCGGAGTCTGCAAACCTTATCGCCCTCGTCCCGTGATCCACGCCCAGAAACACCTCAGACCCGCCCCCGCCTACGTTTCCGCTTCCGTCTCCGTCTCTTCATCCAGGATCTTCACGATCTCCTCCGCCAGCCTCAGGCTGTCCTCCTCGTCCCTCATCACGGTGTCCAGCCTGACCGAGTGGCCCTGGTAGTCGCTCTCGGGGCTCACCACCAAAAGGTCGACGCAGCCCAGGAGGTCTGCGACCCCCTGGTCGCTGACCGGATATCCCCAGGCCCGCATGAATTTGGCGGCGGGGCCGCTGAGAGGCTTTCCGCCCACCAGGGGACTTATGGCGACGACCCGGATTTTCTTCTTCCCCTTCTCCCCTTTTCCCTCCCCCGACCTTTTTCTTTTCCCCTCATTCAGGAGATTCCGAATCCCCCTCAAGGCCAGGATCGGCCCGATGCTGGAGACGGGGTTGCTTGGCCCGATCAGGACCGGCTCGCCGTCTTCCTTCGCCTTTTCCAGGGCGGCGAGAAATTCGAGAGCCGGGTGGGCGTCCTCCATCCCCCGGAAGCGGACGGCTTTGACCTCCGGTCGGCCGCCCCGGCCGACCCAAAACTCCTGAAGGTGCATCTCCCCCTCCGGGGTCGAGACCATGGTAGATACGGGATCGTCGGTCATGGGAAGGACTTTTTCCTCAATTTTCAGGACCTTGCAGAGCCTTTCGGTCGCCATGCTCAACGTCAGCCCCTCCCGGAGGAGCTCGGATCGGAATATGTGGACCGCCCGGTCGATGTCGCCTATGGCCAGGAGTTCTCGGAAGCCGAGGCGGCTGAGAAAGTCGTGGGTCTCAAAAGAGTCGTCTTCGATCCCCCACCACTTAGACCGGTCGATCATCCCCGCCAGGGTGTAGAGTACGGTGTCCAGGTCCGGGGAGACCAGGTTTCCCGAGACCCAGAGGTCGTCGGCGGTGTTGGCGACCACAGTCAGCTCCGACCAGGGGAGGACCTTCTTCAGCCCCAAGAGGAGCTTGGGCGTTCCGGTTCCGCCGCTGAGGACTATCAGTCTATCCGCCTCCCTGCGCCGCTGACGCTCCCGATCCCGCTCGCCGGATCAGGCGGCGGAGTCGAGGATGATCATCCCGGTCTTGAGATCCTCGCACTCTTCGGCGGTGAGCTTTGTTGAGACCGCCTTCCCGGAGACGATGGCGCTGTTTCCCAGGGGGTCTTCCAGGATTATGGTGAGGGGCCCCTCGCCCTCCATCGCCCTCTCGATCCGCCCCAGGATTGCCTCGCCCCTCCGGACGTTCTCCTCGACCCCGGCGTCCCGGGCAGATCGGGTGGCGAAGGCGACGATCCCCTTCACCTTCGAAAGGACGCCCTCGACGTTGGATATGTAGGCCTCGGAGGATGGTCCCGGCTCGACATCTATCCCCAGCTCCGGAAGCCTGATCGTCCCGCTGGTGGACCTGATCACCCTCGCGTTCAGGTCCTCGAGCTCCTCAATGGTGATGGTGTACCTGACCGGCTCGCCCTGGCTGAGGAGGATCGTGTCCGAGATCTTGAAGCCGCAACGCTCGCAGACGCCGGCGATGATCATCGCCTCGCCGAAGTGGGGGATATCCTTCGTCTCCCAGTCGAAGGTGATCTCGGCGGTGCAGACGGGGCAGCTGGAGGTCGTTTTCGTCTTCAATCCTCGGCCCCCAGAACGTTCTCCCGGTCTATCCTCATCATCTTGGGCACTACGATCACCAGGTTGTCGCCGAGCCCTGCGATGTCGCCGCTCAGATCCTCCACGGCCGCCTTCAGCTCGCCGATCGCCTCGTCCAGGAGGGCCTTCTCCCGTCTCAGGGGGGAGATGTCCACCAGGACCAGGTTTCCCCTCTTTATCTCCATCTTTATCTCGGGCAGAACGTCCAGGTCGTTCAGCTCTGCCATCTTCACCAGAATCTCCGAGGCCCCCCCTGCGGAGACCTCCTCGAACTGCCCCAGGTCTATGTTCACGTAATCCTCATCGCCAGACCTGCCCATCAACTTGTCCAAGATGCCCATATCTCGCCCTCTGCAAAGAGGTATGCTGCTCCTCGATCTTAATCTATCTATCCGGATCTCTCTATATTGACGTATCCGATTTTCAAGGCTCCATCTTCAAAAGCCCAAACCCCGCCCCGCCCATCAGCAGCATGAAGGCCAGAACCGCAACGACGAAGCCCGCCGGACGGAGGGGCTCGGGTGCCGCCGTCTGCACCAGGATCATGAGCGCGATCATCAGAAAGACGAGTCCGCAGCTTATGCCTATCTCCATAGACTTCTTGCTCATACCGCACCAGCTCTGCGCTGATCTGAGATATTATTTGCGATTCTGACCTTCGCCTCAATCTCGATCCTTCTCCTCTCTCGCCAGGCCGTCGGGTCCAGCCAACCTTTCAACCAGCGATCGGGTCTTCTTCCCGTACCATCCGAGGTCTATGTACCGGGGGTAGACCGGGAGCCTCTCTCTCAGCTCAAAGCCCGAAAGCCGGGACTCCATCTCTTGGGGGGTGGGCCACCTTCTCTCGGGGTTGATCCAGTCCACCGTCACCGGGCTGATCCCGCCCAGGTCGTCGGCTCCGGCTCTAACCAGGGGGAGGGGGTCTGCCAGGTTCGGGGGAACTTGGACCGCGACCGAAGGCGGTAGGATCGATCTCGCCATCCTCACCGTCTCCGCCAGGATCTCGGGATCGGGCGGGGCGATATGAGACATGGCCGTCCCCGGCTTGGGGTCGAAGGGCTGGACGATCACCTCCTGGATGTGGCCGTGAACCTCGTGGATCTCCTTCAAATCCTGGAGCGATTCTATCCGATCCGACCTGGTCTCGCCGATCCCCACCAGAATCCCCGTGGTGAAGGGTATCTTCAGCTCTCCTGCGGCCGCTATCGCCAAAAGCCTCAACTCGGGCTTCTTTCCGGGGGAGGATCGGTGAGCTTCCACCTCGGCCGTCGTCTCGAGCATCAGGCCCATGCTGGCGTTGTAGGGCGCAAGCCTTCTCATCTCCTCCTTTGAGAGGAGGCCCGCGTTGGTGTGGGGGAGGAGGTCCCTATCCAGGGCCAGCTCAGAGAGCTCGATGAGATGGTCTAGGAGGTCATCTTTTCCGATCTTTTTGAGGAGGTCGCCGAAGCCGGGAACCTCTCCGGGGGCCTCGCCGAGGGAGAAGAGGGCCTCGGTGCAGCCCGCCGACGCCGCCCGGTCCAGAAGCTCGGTCGCCTCTTTGAGGCCGATGATCTTGCCCTCATCCAGCCGATATCCGCAGTATAGGCACCGATTCCTGCAGACGTTGGTGACGGGGATGAAGACGTTCCGGGAGTAGGTCAAAAACTTTCTCATAACTGAGACACGACAATACAAAAAATAATTCAAAAGTTTAGTGCAAAAGGCGCTTCAGCGCCTCAGCTCCACCAACTTCAGCTTGTTTCCGAGCTCGCACTCCTCGGGGGCTTCGCCCACCAACTCCACGATGGTGCAACGGTCTCCCGACTTCAGGCCGACGGGGTGGCAGAGCTCGTACATGGTGCAGTCGTACTCGTCACATTTGGGCGGCTCGAGAACGGCCTTGGACCCTGCGAAGGCCTTCCTGGCGTCGATGGCCGCGATGATGGGGCTTTCTGTCACCTCCACCGCCCGGACTCCAGCCTCGTGGATGGGGCATTCGTGGATCAGCTCCCCACGAATCCCCAGGATCCTGTACCTCCTCCCAGACTCGAGATTGGTGCAAGTGTTTCTGAGCTTGCAGGTCTCGCATTCAGGCGATGGCGAGTTGAATATGAACTCCATCCCTATTGTCGCGAGCTTGGTTCCTATCAGGGTGATCTGTGTAGCTGCTTCGGACATGGTATTCGCCTCAGGTAGATAATTATATTATTTTTGTTTTTTTGGCGGCCGCTGTCGCCGCCTCTCTGGTGAGGCCCGATCCAAGGATGGTGTACCGCTCCGGGCGGATCGTGTGGGCTATGGTGAGGGCCTCGATCACCGCCTGATCGTCGAGGCCGATTTCAGCGGCAGAGGTGGGCGCCCCCACCTCTTTCAGGGCGGTTCTAATCATCTTCCAGTCGCCGCCGTGGAGGTACATCATGACGATGGTTCCCAGGCCGCAGAGCTCCCCATGTAGGGCTCTTCCAGGATCGATCTTGTTTATGGCGTGAGCGAACTTGTGCTCTGAGCCGCTGGCGGGTCGCGAGGAGCCCGCGATGCTCATGGCAACGCCGCTGGATATGAGGGCCTTGACGACGACTCTCGCCGACTCTTCGAGGCCGGGCTTGAGATCCGGGGCGGTCTCGACGATCATCCTCGCCGTCATCTCCGATAGGGCCGAGGCGTACTCGCTGTATTCCTCGCCCCGGAGCCTATGGGCGAGCTTCCAGTCCCTTATGGCGGTGTAGTTCGAGATTATGTCGCCGCACCCAGCTGCGAGAAGCCTCTCGGGGGCCGTTGAGATTATTGCGGTGTCGGCTATGATCCCCAGAGGGGCCTGGGCCGATACGGAGGTGGTCTCACCGTCGATGGTGAGGGAGGCCTGGGCAGAGCATATCCCGTCGTGGGAAGCGGCGGTGGGGATGGAGACGAAGTGGACCCCCGCCCTGACTGAGGCAAGCTTGGCGACGTCTATCGACCTTCCGCCGCCGACGCCTATGAGAAAGCCCGCATCGATCTCCGCCGCGAGCCGTTCTGCCCTCTCCACCTCTTCAAGTTTTGAAAATTTTGTGATCATGAGGCTCGTTTCAAAGCCGCGATCTTCCATCCGCTGAGAGATCTCTTCCCCTACCATCTCCGAGGTCTTGGGGCCCGTCACGATTAGGGAGCTGCCTTTCAGTTTGAGGTCTCTGCAGACGTCGGCCGCCTCCAATGCCACGCCGCTGCCGACCACCACCAGTCGTGGAAGCTCCATCCATTTGGATCTGCTCAACGGTCTCACCAGCTAGGACAAATTTCGTACCTCTACGAATATAAACGCTCCCTCGAGACCCCTCCGCCCCGGGCCCGGTCGGAGCCAGAGGGGGAGGCTCGACAAAATATAAGAAGAATTTCGATCAGTCCTTCCGCAGGCTTTTCAGGACGGAGAGGACCCTCTCACGGTACCGATTCACCTCGGCGCTCGTCCTGACCCGGGGCCTTGGAACCTCGATCTCTATGATCTCATTGATCTGGCCGGGGCGGGCGGACATGATCACCACCCGGTCGGCGAGGTAGATCGCCTCGTCGACGCTGTGGGTGACGAAGACTACGGTCTTCTGCTGCTCCTGCCAGATCCGCAAGAGCTCCGCCTGCATGACGTTTCGGGTCTGGGCGTCGAGGGCGCCGAAGGGCTCGTCCATGAAGAGCGCCCGGGGGTTGTTCACCAGGGCCCTCACGATCGCGACCCTCTGCTTCATCCCGCCCGAGAGCTCGTGAGGGTAGCTGGTCTCAAAGCCCTCCAGGCCCACCGTCTTCAGGTACCTTCTGGCCTTCTCGAACCGCTCCTCCCTGGAGACGCCGCGAAGCTCCAGGCCGAAGGCGACGTTGTCCAGGATCGTCCTCCAGGGGAAGAGGGAGTACTCCTGAAATACCATCCCCCTCTGGGGCCCCGGACCCTCGATCGGCTCGCCGTCGAGGAGGACCGCTCCGCTGGTGGGCCTCTCCAGGCCGGCCATGATCCGCAGAAGGGTCGTCTTGCCGCAGCCCGATGGGCCCAGGAGGCACATGAACTCCTTGTCTCCCACCGAGAGTTTGACGTCGTGGAGGGCCTCAACTCGCTTTCCCTTCACCGAGAAGCTCTTCGAGAGGCCCTTTATCTCCAGCAGAGCGGTCATAGGGTGGGAAAGTTGGATGGAAAAGTTATAGGCTTTTCTGTCGTTACGATAAAACCCCTCTTATCTGCCCATCTACACCCTCCAGGCGCCGAAGCGCCGACCTCACCCCTCCACTTCGCCCTCGATACCCAGAATGAAGCTCCTCAACGGCACCTCCTTTCCCGCCATCTTCAGCGCCTGCCGGACGAACGCCTCCAGATTCGAGCAGCAGGGAACCTCCATCTCCAGGACGGTTATATCCTCGATCTCGTGGGCGGCGAGGATCGCGGCCAGCCGCTCGACGAAGCTCTCCCTCTCGTCGAGCTTGGGGCAGCCGATGAGGGTCGTCCTCCCCCGGATGAAGTCTCTGTGGACCGCTGGGGACGCGAAGGCGGTGCAGTCGGCGGCGATCAGGAGGCGAGCGCCGTCGAAGTAGGGGGCGTCGACGTGAGCGAGCCTCATCTGGATCGGCCAGTTGGAGAGCTCCGGTTGGTCCGTGCCTGATGTTTTTTCATCCTCGACCTCGATCCCGGCCGACGGGCCCGAAACCCGAGCGCGCCTTCCGGCGAGCTTCGAGGAGCCGAGCCTTCCTGCGCCCGTCCCCCTCAGCGCCACAGGGCAACCGCCGCTTTGCACCTCGTCCCCGGCCTGGTGAGATTCTTTCAACGATTCGACGGCCTCCTTGACGGCCAGCTCATCGAACTCCTCCGCCTCCCGCTCCTCGACTGAGAGGGCGCCCGTCGGACAGTTGCCGATGCAGGCGCCAAGGCCGTCGCAGAAGCTCTCCCGGACGACCTTCGCCTTTCCGTCTCTGATCTCGATGGCGTTCTCGGGACAGGCGAGGACGCAGTTTCCGCACCCGTCGCATAGGAATTCGTCGATCTTTATGATCTTCCTTATGACCACCTTCAACCACCCCCAACCGACGTCAGTATTCGGCTCACCAGATTCATCTCCACAAGTATATACGTCGACGATTCAAATATGCTTCGAAGAATGCTTCGAAGAAGATTTCGATAGCTTTCGTGGAGGCTGAAAAGATGAAGATCGTCGAGGTGGATAAGGCCGAGAGGACGCCAAACCCTCACGGGGTCGATGCGAGGAAGATGAGCGATAATGAATGGGCCCAGGTGATTCACATCACTTTGGAACCTGGTGAATCCCTGAAAAAGCACGTCACCCCCGTCGACGTCGTCTTCTACGTCCTGGAGGGACGGGGGTTGGTGGAGATCGGAGATGAGAGGAGGGAGGTCGGAGCCGACGCCCTGGTGGAGAGTCCCGCCAAAATTCCCCACCGCTGGGCGAACGAGAGCGACGGTCGACTACGGGTCCTCGTCGTCAAGACGCCGAGGCCCGCCGAGCCCACCAGGATTCTCTGAGACAGGTGCCCTCTGGTTTTGGAGGAGGTCGTCGAGGAGTTCGTTGGGGCATATCAGATTCTCACAGCTTAAGTTCCAAAGGCCGATCCCGCAGAGCTCGATCTCTCTTACCTGCCGGGCCCATCGCCCGAGCCTCTGAGCTCAAACTTTGGAGGTGGCGACTCCCGCCCGAAACGACGGAGGTGTATCCCTCAGCATGGCGGGAGGACGATCTCTGCACTGCTCTCCACCAGCTCGCCGAGGGAGTTGGTCCCCGATACTGTGACGCTCTTCTTCAGAGGAGCGGAGAGGTCCTCCTCGGTGATCGTGCCGTTGGCGGTGATGTTCAGCCACCCTCTGGGGGGGAGGGTCAAGTTGATGGCGATCGGCCCGCCGTCGAGCGAGTCGGTCAGATTGAGCCCGAAGATGGGAAGATCGCCGACGTTCTCGATTTTATAAATGTAAGTGACGACCTCCCCCTCCCTGGCGCACTGCTGGAGGGGGACGACGGTCAGGTTGAGGCCAAGGGGGCCGATCAGCTCGACGGTGACGATGGATTCGGCGGCGGCGAGGTTGCCCCGGTAATCGACGCCCGTTACCTGGACCGAGTCGTTGAGAGGGCCGGGGAGGTCCTCCACCAGGACGGCGAAGCTGGCGGCGGCCGAGGCCACCTCTCCGGGGTTGAGGTCGCTCTTGCTCAGGGCCACGGGTCCGACCCTCGAATCGACGAGGGTGAGCCCCTGGATCGGAAGGTTCCCGGTGTTGGCGACCTCGTAGTTCCGGGTCACCAGGGCACCGACCTCGGCGGAGCTCACCGTTGGGCTGACGGCGAGGGTGATGGCGGGCCTGCGGTCGGTGAGCCCGCCGAAGCTGATCATCTTATCGATCTCGAATTTTCCGGTGAACCTCTGATGAGAGCTGACGTCGGTGGAGAAGGGCTGGTGCATGGTGGAGCTCGTCGTATAGGTGCCGTTGAAGCTCAGCTTGGTATCGCTTCCGACGAGCTGGGCGTCTCCTGAGCCGACGTGGGTGGTCTCCTCCTTCTCGATCTCGGTGGCGCTGAAGGCCTCCTCGATGGAGGTCCTGGTCCCGCTCAATAGAGACCTACTCTCGACCCGCTTCAGCCCCACCAGGGGCACATCTCCTGAGTAGGAGAGCCTGCTGGTCCTGGCCGGTTCGCCATCCCCGAGCTTCGATAATCCTTTTGCGCCGCCCATATCGAAGCTGCCGTTTCCGGCCATGGAGTTATAGTACTCGAAGTCGTCCATCCTGTTCACGACCGATCGACTGATATCGACGGCCCCGGTTCCGCTAACCCATCCGCCGGCCGGACCGGATGCCAATAACAGGCCTACTCCCAATAAAACGAAGATCAGACCCCTTCCCTTCATGATTCATTCTCCTTCCTCGATCCCTTAAGATGGTGGCGGTGGCAGGATCTGCCGGTCGGAAAGTCGCTTCTATCCCGTCAAAAGAGACCGAGAAAAAAATGGTGGGCGATCGATCGAAAAGGCGAGATCGATCCTGCGATATGCCCGCTACATCCCGCCGTAGAGGTAGACGGTGGTGGCGGGCTCGAACCTCAGGACGTAGGTTCCGCGCCGCTCGTAGAACTTGGGCTTTCCGTAGAACCACTCGCCGTCCCAGACCTTGATGGTGTGCCACTGGTCGCCGACGACTTTGAGCTTGTACATCCCGTCGAGGGAGTCGCCTCCTTGACCCTCGGTCCCGACGTAGTTCTCGTCGACGTAGACGTCATAGCCCCTCATGTTCTGGGACTCCAGGGTTACGCTGACGTCTCCTGAGGTCGGCGTGGGGGTGGGCTTGGGGGTCTGAGAGAAGGGCTCTGGCGGGGGGACCTCAATCCCCGCGATCGCGTCCGGAGTCCATTCTGGGCCCACGTCGATGATGACGACGTTGCTGGGCAGGTTGTTTGCCACGAAGAAGAGCGCGTACCTCCCCTGCTCTGCGGCGTAGAAGCTCAGCCTGTTGTAGGCTCCAAGGCCGCACTCGGTGACTTGGGCGCTTCCCGCGGGCGATATCTCGTAGAGCTTGGCCGTCCCCCCGGCGGGTGTGGCCGCGACTAGCTGAAGCCACGTTCTTGCGGGACAGGCCGCATACCTGGTCCAGGCCGTCTCGCCCTCGATCCAGAGGGCGTTGGACCCGGCGTACATCCCTGAGGAGATGTACTCCGAGTAGGGGACGGTCTGCCAGCCGAAGCTGAGGACGTTGGGTTCGTTTCCAGTTATCGTGAAGCCGACCGGACCCTCGTCGAGCGGGGGGACCTCCTCTTCTGTTAAGTAGTACTGCAGGTACTGAGAGTAGGTTACGCCCGAGCTGGTCGTGAAGCTGTAGGTGGTGGAGGTGCCTGAACCGCCATAAAAGCTCCCCAGGCCGCGGTTCAGGTAGTCCTCGCCCCAGATCTCTTCGATATCGTCATCGTCGGGTCCTTCGGCGGCCTGAGCGAAGCCCAGGCAAATGAATATGGCAAATAACGTTATTGCCCCACTCTTTGGTCTCATGATTAACACCTGTGAGCCGAGATGCTCTGGCGGATGGTAAATATTTTGGTGGGGAATATCCATCCTGATCTCATGCCGAAGGCCCCAACTACTCCCTCCCCCCGGCGAGGGGTCGAGGAGAGGTATCGGAAGGAGGATCTCATCGCCTGGAACCGGGAGTACCGGGAGAAGGGGAGGGTCTGGCGGGGCGCGCCGCCACAGCTTCCCGACCTTCCGTCGGGCTCGAGGGTCCTGGAGCTGGGGTGCGGAAACGGCAAGACCCTGGCTGCGATGCTTAGGCGGCCCTGGAGGGTTGCGGCCCTGGATATATCGCCCCTGGCGGTGAGGCTCGGGGGGGAGGTTGCCGTCTCTCTGCAAGATGCGCCCTCAGAATCCGACCTCCTGGCGGCGGACGCGGTCCTGCTCCCCTTCCGAGACTCTGCATTCGATGCCGTCTTCGCCTTCCACGTCATCGGCCACCTCCGCGAAGAGGGCCGCCTGCAAGCGGCGGAGGAGGCGGCCCGGGTGCTGAAGTCGGGAGGTCGCCTCTTCTTCCTCGAGTTCGGAGTCGAGGACATGAGGGCAGACAAGGGCCTGGAGGTGGAGGCCCGGACCTTCCGGCGGGGCGGAGGAGTATCGACCCACTACTTCACCGAGGGCGAGGTCCTGGAGCTGTTCGACGCGCTCAGGCCGGTCTCGATCAGGACCGATCGGCGAATCATCCGGATCAGGGGCAGAGATCACCTCCGCTCGGAGGTGGGGGCGCAGTTCATTAAGGTCGAAGGTTAAAGGAGGCATCATGGCGCGTTCCCTCTCCGAGATAAGAGCGAAGGCGGACCGGAGCGATGCGATCGTCCTCACCGCCCAGGAGGTGCGGGAGATCCTGGACGAAGGCGAGAAGCTGACCCTCGAAGACGTGGACGTGGTGACCTCTGCCACGAGAGCGGTGATGAGCGGGACCTACGCCGTCCTCTCCTTCCCCGCGGCACCGCCGGCCACCTTCCTCCGGGCAAGGAGGGCCCGGCTGAACGGCGTTCCTGCCGAGGTCGGGCCCTGCCCCAACGAGCGCCTTGGCATCCTCGACCTGATCGTCTTCGGAACCGCTCACAGCAGAGACGATTCGAAGTACGGCGGAGGCCACCTCTTCCGGGACCTGGTCGAGGGAAAGGACGTTCAGGTGGAGGTCGAGACCGACTCTGGAAAGGCTTTCGAGGTCGACCTGACCCTTTCAGAGATGCCCTCGGCGAGGCTCTTTGGAACCCGCCACTCTTTCAAGAACTACTCCGCCTTCGTGAACCCGGGGGAGGAGAGGGTCGCCACCATCTTCCACGCCGCCCTCTTCGAGCCCTGCTGGAACGGGGCCTCGGTCTCCGGCTGCGGCCACTTAAACCCGGTCCAAAACGACCCCTTCCTGGAGACGATCGGGGTCGGGACCAGGGTTCTCATAAACGGGGCCGAGGGGTTTGTTCTGGGGAGGGGCACCCGAAGCTCTCCAGAAAAGCCGAACCTATCGGGATTTGCGGATATGCACGGGATGGACCCCGAGTACATGGGGGGCTTCAATACCTCCTCTGGCCCCGAGTGCGTCACCTCCTGGGCGGTCCCCATCCCCGTTCTGAGCGAGAGGGTCCTGGAGAGCGTAGCCGTCCCCGACCGGTCGATACCCCTCCCGGTGATGGATGTGGTCGAAAGGAAGGAGGTGGGAAGGACCACCTACGGCGACGTCTGGGAGGATGTGGACCTCGAGGTCGGCTTCAGCCCCGAGACCTGCAAGAGGTGCACCCAGTGCATCCCCGAGGCGATCTGCCCCACGGGGGCGATAGGCTTTCGGGACTGGAGGCCGACCCTCGATCCGAAGAGGTGCTTCAACTGCGGCCTGTGCACCACCTCCTGCATCGGTGATGTCTTCAGGGCCCACCTGGGCTCTCTTCGCTTCGGCGGCCGCGAGGTTCCCATCGTGGTGCGGCAGTCCGACCGGCTCAGGGCGGAGAGGCTCGCAGAAGAGCTGAAGAGTAGGATTCTGGAGGGTAGCTTCAAGATGACGGAGATGGCGGAGCGGATCTCGCCATGAACCTCTCCATGATCTCTTCGGGGGAGAGATCGATCACCGGAACCTCCGCGTTTCCGCTTTCCACCTTCACCACCAGAACGCCCCTTCCCGCAAGGCCAACTCGAACCTCAGCGGGCGTGGCGGCGAGATCGACCTCTGATACACCGGCCCCCTCCGCCATCCGGGCCAGGTCCGCCCTCCGAGAGGTGCAGGTGGGCTGAGATCCCGTGGAGCCGTAGCATCCGTTGTCGAGGATCACGAGAAGGTAGTTTTCTGGGGCCCGGTCGGCGATGGTGGCGAGACTCCCCAGGTTCATCAGGACCGCTCCGTCGCCGTCGATGGCGATCACCCTTTTGTCCGGTCGGGCCAGGGCGAGGCCCAGCCCGATGGAGGAGGCGAGGCCCATCGACCCCAGCATGTAAAAGTTTTCGGGGCGGTCGCCGACGGCGCACAATTCTCGGGAGGGAAAGCCGATGTTTCCCACCAGGAGGGCGTCCTGGGCTTCGGCCTCCCGAGCGATGATGGATATCGCTTCGATCCGCTTCAAGGTCGAATGCTCCTCAGATCTTTATTCTGTCTATGGAAACGTTTTGGACGAAGCCAGAGTGACCGAAATCCCGGCCATAGCGGCCACCTTCGCCCTATAACCCGCCATCATCTCGACCCTGCCGGAGACGTGGGCGGCCAATCTAATCATCGAGAGAAATATCCGCGCTTCGGATATAAAGCCGTTAGGAATACGGGCTGAAGCTTTGAGCCTCTGCCCAGATCCAATCCCTCACCCCTCTAAAACACCAAGAACAGATCCTCCCGTCCTCCTTTCCACCAGCTGCCTATAAACAACCTTTGACGCAACCTATTAGTACATCTTGACTTCAACCTTTGAATCGAGGATCGATCCCTCAGGAAGCTGAATATGAAGTTTCTCTTCGGACCCGTACCCTCCCGCAGGCTCGGCCTCTCCCTGGGTGTCGACCTCCTCCCATTCAAGACCTGCACCCTGGACTGCACCTACTGTCAGCTGGGCAGGACCACCTGCCTCACCCTCGACCGGGAGAGGCGCGTTCCCCCCGAAGGTGTTCTGGCGGAGATCAGGTCCCGCTCGGAGGACGAGTTCGACTATCTAACCCTGGCCGGCTCCGGCGAGCCCCTCCTTCACCAGGGCCTCGACGAGATCATCCGGGGCGCGAGGGAGGCGATCGACCGGCCCGTCGCCGTCCTGACGAACGGCACCCTCTTCTTCCGCCAGGACGTCCGACAGGAGGTGATGGATGCAGACCTGATCGTCCCCTCCCTGGACGCCGCCACCCAGACCACCTTCGAGAGGGTGAACCGGCCCCACCCCGACCTTTTGATCGAGGAGATCATCGAGGGGCTGGTCCGCCTCCGGGAGGAGTTCGAGGGCGAGATCTGGCTGGAGGTGATGCTGGTCAAAGACATAAACGACTCCGAGGCAACCCTCATCGCCGAGGCTGCCGAGAGGATCGATCCCGACCGGGTCCAGCTCAACACCGTGGTCAGACCCCCGGCCGAGCCGGTCCAGCCACTATCTCAGGCGGAGATGGAGGAGATGCTCGAGATCTTCTCCGGCGCTGAGGTGATCGCCGAGTGGGAGAGGGACCTATCGAAGAGGACCGAGGTCTTGATCATCGACCTCCTCTCGCGGAGGCCCTGCACCCTGGAGGAGCTGGAGGAGCTCTCGGGCCTTCATCGAAACGAGATATTGAAGTACCTGGAGGTCCTGGAGGGCGAGGAGAGGATATCCAGGCTCAGATACGGAGGCCTCCTCTACTTCCAGGCCCAGGAAGGATGATATCACAGTCGAAGCGGTGATAGACCAGACCGATCCACGCCAATATGGGCAGATCGGATAAGAAGATCAGATTGCGATAGGCAGATCACAATTTCTCAGAATTTCATGATGGTGTTCATATGGAAGAATGCGATGGCAAGTGCGAATCCTGTGCGACGAAAGGTACCTGCACAGACCCGAGAAAGGAGATGGCCGAGCAGCTCGCTGTGGTCTCTCGGAGGATGGCGAGAATAAAATTCAAGATAATGGTCGCCAGCGGGAAGGGCGGCGTCGGCAAGAGCACCGTCTCCGTCAACCTGGCCCGAGCCCTCCAGTCCAGAGGCTATACGGTGGGGGTCCTGGACGCCGACATCACGGGCCCAAGTATTGCAAAGCTCTTGGGCGTCGAGAGGTCGAGGCTTGCGGGCGGTCCCCAGGGGATCGACCCCGTAGACTCCAAGGGGCTGAAGCTGATCTCCATGGCCTTCGCCCTCTCGGGCACCGACTCCGCCGTCGTCTGGAGGGGGCCCATGAAGATGGCGGCGATAAAGCAGTTCATGTCCGACGTCAACTGGGGCGATCTGGACTTCCTGATAATCGACCTTCCTCCGGGGACGAGCGACGAGCCACTCAGCGTCGTCCAGCTCCTCCCTGACCTCTCCGGGGCGGTCATCGTCACCACGCCCCAGGAGGTGGCCCTCCTCGACTCCCGTAAGGCGGTGAACATGGTGAAGTCGATGAAGGTGCCGCTTTTGGGGATCGTCGAGAATATGAGCGGGCTTCGTTGCCCTCACTGCGGCGAGGTCCTGGAGATATTCAAGACCGGCGGGGGGAAGAGGGCGGCAGAGGAGCTCGGCGTTCCCTTCCTGGGGGCTGTGCCCCTGGACCCAGAGGTCGCACCCCTGGGCGACAGCGGGATCGCCTTCGTGGAGGAGGAGACTGCGGCCAAGGAGAGCTTCGAGAAGGTGGTGGACAACCTCCTCCAGGAGCTGGAGAAGGCGCAGAGGTCAAATTCAGGTTGAGGAGAACGGCGAGAGCGGGAAAAGAGAAAAGGGTGGGACAGAGGCGAGGCCAGCCTCCCTCCCTTTTCAGGGCCAAAGGCCGAAATAGAAGTTCATCGCCAGAACCCCAGCCCCCACCGCCGAGCTGAAAGCGATCACCGTCTTGGGATCCAGCTTAATCGCCGTCTCGTCCGCCTCGAAGTACCTCATGAGGCCGGCAGAGGACATCAGTCCGCTGCCTTCAGACTTCTTCTTCGCCATGAGCCTCACCTATTCTCAGGACCTCTTCAAGTAGGTTTCGGCCCCCGGGCCCATCCGTCCCTCTCCGCGAAGGGGTAGTAGTCGGCGGTCGCATTCCCGATCGCCCTCGGCCTGTCCTGACAGGGGTTGCCCCGGCAGGAATGGTCGGACCAGTAGTTTCCGCCCTTCAGAGCGCCCCAGTCCCAGAGGTTCTCGCCGTCGTCCTCCGCCTGAATCTCGTTTTCGATCAGGTTGTTCCTGTAGACGATGCATCCACTCGATCTGCTGACGGAGATCCCAACACCGTTTCTGACGACCGAATTTTCGGTGATCTCGGTCTCGTTGGAGGAGAGGAGGGCTATCCCGGCACCCTGGTTCGCCTCGGCGGCGTTCGAGATGAGCTTGTTGGAGCTCGATCCTCTGAGCAGAAGGCCGTCCCTATCGTTCCTGCAGAGGGTGTTCTCGCCGATCAGGTTCTTGCTCGACTCCACCAGCATAATCCCGCCGTACCTGTTATCACAGGCCCTGTTGCCTCTGATCTCGTTCTCGTCGGACCACCGGACCAGCATTCCGTAGCAGTCGGATACGACGCTGTCCAGGATACTGCATCCTCGGGATAGGTATACGAAGAGGGCGTCGTTTGAGACCGAGCAGCCCTCCACGGTGCAGTTGTCGCAAGATGCGAGGGTGACGTGGCTGAGCTCCCGACCCGAGACAACCTCGTCCGACCGGCCGTAGAGGTAGAGGATCGGTCTTCCGTCGATCTGGTTCGACTCGAGGATCTGGTTGTCGAAGCTCTCCTCGGTCGAGCCGTCGACGGAGAGGCCAAGTCGCCCGTCGTTCAGGAGGTTCCTCTCCAATCGATTGGCAGGGGAGTCGGTGATCACGATCCCCGAATTGAAGCCTTCAATCTCGTTATCGGCGAGGACGTTGCCCGAGGACGCCTCCGAGATCATGAACCCGGCGTCGACTTTCTCAAGGCGGTTTTGGACGATGCTGTTCTCGGCCGAGGAGAAGAGGGCTATCCCGTTCGTCGAGTTCACGATTGCGTTATTCTGGATCTGGTTCTTCGCAGCGGCGTAGAGAGCGATGGCGGTGGTGGCGTTCTCAATGGCGCACCCCCGGATCAGATTTTCCTCTGAGGATATCTCGATGAGGACTCCGTGTCTGCAGTCGACGATCTCGTTTCCGTCGAGTTCGTTCTCCCTGCTTTCCGAGACGATATGAACCCCCTGAGCGCAACCCTTAGCCTCGCTCTCCGAGATGCTGTTCCTGGCGGCGGCGTTGAGCAGTATTCCCGCTCCCGGAGTTCGCTCTGAGCCCATGCACCCCTCGGCGACGTTCGACCTTATCGCGTTCTCGCTGGAGGAGAGAAGGACGATCCCACAGTACCCCCCCTCCTCCCGGTTCATCTCGAGGATGTTGCCGCTTGTGGCGTTCAGAAAGATTCCGTGAACGTTGTCCACCAGGACATTCTTTCTGATCTCGTTAGATCTGGACTCGACGTAGATCCCGGGACCGGCAAAGTCTGAGATGGTGAGCCCCTCGATCTTGCAGCCGTCCGCCAGAACCTCTATCCCTATATCGCTTCCGTCACCGACCAGGTTGACGGCCCCCTCCTCACCTCGGGGCGGCATAAGGGTGAGGCTCTTGTTCAAGACGATCTGCTCCCGGTAAGTTCCGGGCTTTACGTATATCGTATCTCCGTCGGCTGCTATGGCCACGGCTTCGCCTATGGAGTGGTACTGGGCGAAGCCGTCGTCGTCCACGATGTACATCCTGGCGTCAGCTCCGGCGAAGAGGCCCGCAGAGAGGGCGATAAAGACCGCTAACGTCAATCTCAGCATACGTCCACCTCGGCATAGGACCCTCCAATCCGTAATACGTCTTTCCATCAAAGATGGGCGTTGCAAAAATCTTATCTACGGTTCCGGTCATAACCCAGAGACTGGTGATCGGGTTTGACAAAAGCGGCATCTCACAAGCACTGCATCGTCTGCGGCAAGACCATCGAGGAGACGGAGACCTTCTGCGACGAGGTCTGCGAGTCGAAGTACAAATCCGCCCAGAGACGCCAGACCCTCTTCTTCCTGGTCTTCATAGGGCTTCTGATCCTGATGCTCATCGTTCCCGTGATCTTGAAGACGCCCCAGGGTTGAGAGAAATAATGAGGTCGGTGACGGTCGTTCTTCTCATCTTGTTTCTCCTCGCCTCCCCCATATCCGCAGAGCGGGGAAGGGAGTACATCCGGGTCCAGGAGGTGACGATGTCTCTAGAGGACGGCGACGCCGTATTCGACGTCGAGTTCGGCCTGGATCCCTTCGCGAAGCTCTACGTCCTCGCCCTGGGAACGAAGTACATCGAGCCGGAGCTGGTCGGCCTATTCTCCGATTTCGATAACGTGACGGTGAAGAGGACCGAGCCCTCCAGGGCGGTCCTCGTCTCGAAGGGGGCCGGCGAGTTCAAAAGCGGATACTACCTGTACGATTCGAGAGAGCTGAGCCACCAGGTACCAAAGCTCAACATCGTCTATCCCCAGCGGCTCACCCGGACCTTCTACGACGTCTCAGCCACCCCGAGCGTCTTCTCCGAGGCTTTGGAAGATTAGGGGCGTCCTTTTTGCCCGAGATCCTGCCCCCGGCCAGGGGCAGGGTGAAGCAGACTGCACAGCCTCTGCCGGGCGCCGACTCGATCCAGATCCTCCCGCCGTGGACCTCGATGATCCTCTTGACGATGGCGAGCCCCGCGCCGGTTCCGTTGCCGTTTCTGTCCACCTGGCGGAAGAGGCCGAAGACCTTCTCCTGCTCGTCGGGCTCGATCCCGGGGTCGTTGTCCCGGACGAAGAATGCAGCCTCGCCGTCCTCGCCTCTCCGAAAACCGATATCGATCCTCGGCCGGAGCCCGTCGGCCGCGTACTTTGCACAGTTCCCTATCAGGTTGACCAGCGCCTCCACCAGCCTCATCCGGTCGACATAGACCGCCGGAAAGCCCCTCCTCCAACGAGACCTCGATCCCTCGTGACCTGACCGCCTCCTCCGTAAAGTCCAGGGCCTCGAGGGCGATCTCTGCGAAGGACGTCTCTTCGGGCTGGTTGACGACATTTTCGATCCTGGAAAGCTCCATGATCATGGGGTCGTCGTCCACCATCAGAACCAGAATCATTAGTCTCCTCCGCCGACCTCCAGCTGATCGTTACGACGTCCTAAACTATCTTATTTGTAAGTTCCGATATGGTCTCACAGGTCTGGGCCTATCCTCCTGCGGGGATAGAGAAAAGGAGATATCATAATAGGGCCGTCCAAACTACCAGCATGAACCTGCAACCTGTGACATTCACCCCCATAGGCGTCGTCCACTGCGACTTCGGCGAGCCCTCCGACCCCAAGACCATGAGAAATGCCCTATCCACCATCGAGATCGACGAGAAGTACCAGGAAGGGCTGAAGGGCATCGAGAAGTTCCGCCACCTCTTCGTCATCTACCACATCCACCGCGCCCTGGGCTACGACCTTCTGGTCCATCCCATGGGAGACGAGTCGATCCCCAAGAGGGGCCTCTTCGCCACCAGAACCCCGAGGAGGCCTAACCCCATCGGCCTCACGGTGGTGGAAGTCCTGAACGTCGAGGGGAACAAGATCACAGTCACCGGCCTTGACGCCTTGGACGCTAGCCCCGTCCTGGACATAAAACCCTACGAGGAGCACTTCGACTCCCCTACAGGAGTCGAGGCGGAGAAGGACCCCAATTATCGGCCGAGGGAGGGCTGAAAGGGCTTCCTCCGGCCCGGGTTTTCGTATTGATGCCAGAAAAATATTAATATTGGCCCGACCTGATAAAGCTCAGAGGTGAAAATTTGAGATTTGTAACCCTTCTTGCATTGGCGTTGTTGGCGACCGCCGTCGCTGCCTACGCCTCCGATGAGCAGGCCGCAGAGATCGAGTACACCGTCCAGCTGGCCTCCGACGAGGCCCTCGGGACATTCCTCGTCGACGGCGAGGGGATGACCCTATATCGCTTCGCCAGCGACGTCCCGGGGAGCGGCGCCAGCGCATGTTACGGCGGCTGCGCCGAGCTCTGGCCCGTCTTCTTCGCCGAGGAGATAGCTGTTCCTGCAGAGCTGGACGTCACTGACTTCAACGGCATCGAGAGGGAGGACGGCTCGATCCAGACCACCTACAGAGGATGGCCGCTCTACTATTACGTTGAGGACGAGGCACCCGGCGACTTTAAGGGGCAGAACGCAGGCGGCGTCTGGTTCGTCGTCAGCCCCGATGATCTTCCCTCTGAATGAGGGGCCCCTTCGGAGCCACCTCATCCTTGAGTCGGCTCGGCGCCCTCTCGGAACCCTTAAACGTTGAACGGCGGTAAGGGTCTCTGGTGATAAAATTGAAGATCACAGCCGTTTTGGCCCTGGCCATAGCCTCGGCGGTCATCGTCGCCATCGGAGAGGCAACCCCCGCCAAAACCATCGATCTCGCCTCCAAAGAGGGGCTCGGCGAGTACCTGGTAGATCAGGATGGTATGACCCTCTACTACTTCGCCGAAGACGTCCCCGAGAGCGAAAATAGCAGCTGCGGCGACACCTGCATCCAGTACTGGCCGCCTTTTCACACCGGGCAGATCATAATACCCCTGAGGCTCAGCTCCTTCGACTTTGACACCATCTACCGCGATGACGGCGCAGCTCAGACCACCTACAGAGGATGGCCGCTCTACTACTACATCAACGACTACAACCCCGGCGACGTCAGGGGCCAGGGGATGGGGGATGTGTGGTTCGCTGCGGGCCCCGATCTGATGCCCTGAGTTGGAGGCCATCTTTTTTTCGACCTTTTTGTCCGATGGACGATGATATGGCGTAGAGACGGTCGATCCATTTTGAAGGGGAGGACGAAGGATCCGGAAGGATCCCGGATGGAGCGATACTGGGAGGTGGACCTTCTCCGGGGCATCGCCTTGGTGATGATGATAGCCTTTCACGCCCTCTACGATCTGGACCATTTCTCGGGCCCCGATCTCGTCGATCTCCACTCGGGGATCTGGCCCCTCTTCGCGAAGGTCACGGCTTCGATCTTCCTCCTCCTGGTGGGGATCTCCCTTCATATCAGCTCTGCCAGAACTCGGATTCGAGGGGACGATCCCTTGGTTCGATATCTCCGCCGGGGGGGCTGTATCTTCTCCTGGGGGATGGCGATCACCCTCTCGACGCTCCTCCTCTTGGGAGAGGGGTTTGTCGTCTTCGGCATCCTCCACCTGATCGGAGTCTCCATCATCATCTCTCGCCCTCTCCTGAGGAGGCCCCTTCTCGCCCTCTTTCTGGGATCGACGGCGATATTCGCCGGCCTTTTGCTCCGTCAGATCTCCTTCGATACTCCCTGGCTCCTCTGGCTCGGCCTCGTTCCCAGCCACTTCTTCTCCGTCGACTATTTCCCCATCCTGCCCTGGTTTGGGGTCGTCGCAATGGGGATCTTCCTTGGAGGTCTCCTCTACCCGAAAGGAACGAGAAGGATCTCCCTTCCAGACCTCTCCACCAGACCTTTTGCAAAGCAGATCTGCCTTCTGGGGAGAAATTCTCTCGCGATTTATCTTTTGCACCAGCCGATCCTCATAATCTCCATGCAGCTTCTCGGGGTCATCGAAGTCGGGGAGGGTCTAGCCCTCCACCTGCCTTGAGAACCGGATCGAGGAGCTTGGGGACAGAAGACCGAATAGATATGTGGAGGAATAGCTGGAGGGAACTGTAGAAATAACATGAAAAAGTATAAAAATTTTGTGTGAGGTGCAAGAGGCGCCTCACACCAGTCTCTTGCTCACTGCTTGGAGAGCTTGGGGGTTAGCGCCGCAAGATAGATCGCGGCCAGGGCCACGACGACGTATACCAACCTCTCGAGGATGGGCATCCATCCCAGGAGAATCTCCACCAGGTTGTACCCGAAGGCGTAAAGCCCCCAATTGAGCCCTCCCACTATCACCAGCACTATAGCCAACAGATCCAGGGGACCTAGATTAGCCAATCTGATCACCTCCAGATTAACAATTCGTCGAGGTGTTTAATATACCTTTTGTATTTTTGGATCTTATGAGGATACGAGTTACCCGGTCCACCAGAAGAGAATCGGGCCGAAACTTTATAGATCATCGACCCGAGAACAGAGAGCTGGCCAAAATATGAAGCTCAGAGTTCTGGTGGACAACAACACCCTCATCGACCGCTACTTCCGGGGCGAGCCCGCAGTATCCTACTTCATTGAGGAGGGGCCGAAGAAGATCCTCTTCGACGTGGGGTACTCTGACCTCTTCATCGAGAACGCCCGCCAGATGGGGATCGACCTGTTGGACCTGGACTTCGTGATCCTCTCTCACGGCCATCTCGACCACACCTGGGGTCTTGGCCCCCTGGTCAGACTTCTCACCGAGGCGAAGATCGAGGGGATCGACCACAAGAGACCGAAGCTGGTGGCCCATCCGGAGGCATTTCTTCCGCGAAAGATCCCTGGCCTCGGAGAGATTGGGCCGCTCCTCTCCAGAGAGGGGCTCTCCCGCACCTTCGATATGGCGTTGAGCCGGGGCCCGGCGTGGATCACAGATCGGCTCGTCTTCCTGGGGGAGATAGAACGCGATAACGACTTTGAGGCCCAGATGCCCTTGGGGAAGAGCTCGACCGAATATGGCGAGAGGGATGACTTCTTGATCGACGACTCGGCCCTGGCCTATCGATCGGCCGGGGGGCTGGTGATCGTCTCGGGCTGTTCCCACGCCGGTATCTGCAACATCCTCGAGCAGGCGATGCGGATCTGTGGCGAGAGGAGGGTCGTCGACGTCGTCGGAGGGCTCCACCTCCTGGACCCTCCGGAGAGGCAGATGATGGAGACTCTGAGATACTTCGAGAGGGTCAGGCCCCGCCATGTTCACGCCTGCCACTGCACCGACCTCGCCTCAAAGGTCGCCCTGGCAGGAGTTGCAGACCTCAAAGAGGTGGGCGTGGGGCTGGATCTCGAGTACGATTAAAATGAATAGGGGCCGCAGAAGGTCCGACGGCCCCGTCTCTCCTCTTCTCTCGACCCGAAAAGAGGTCAGAAGTTCAGGGGATCGCCGAAGCCCATCTCCCCACTGAAGCCGAACTCCAGTCCCTCGAACTTGAAGGCGTCCTCATCGAAGCCGATCTCGTCCTCGAAGAGGTCGGGAATATCGAGGATCGAGCTCTGCTGCTCTTTAACTTCGCCTCCAACCTCCGTCGGACCAGGTGCTTCCTCCTCCGGCATCTCCGCCGTCGGTCCCAGGGTCACAGCTTCGGGGATGATGAAGGGCGTCTCGGGATCGCCCAGGAGGTTGATTCCGTAGTAGCAGTACCTCATGTTCTCGCCCCCGCCACCGCCGGCGTTGACGGCGCCGATGAACCTCTCCTTGGATAGCTGGTTTATGAGGCCGATGTTGGTGACGGGCTCGCCGGACTCGTTCCACCTGGTGGTGTTGAAGATCTCCTCCCAGAAGGCCTGATCGAACCTCTGAGACGGGCTGTTGTCGATGTCGCTCAGATCGATTAGACCGTACCTGGAGTTGCCTATGAAGGCGAAGGCTCCGCCCGGCGCAGTGACGAAATGCTCCAGCACGCAGTCGTGGGGAAGGTAAACCCCCTCGGGGTCCCTGTTGTCGAAGGACGCGGCGTAGCCGGCCTGGGAATAACCGAAGAAGTACTTCTCGTTGGTGAGGGCGTCGGCGTGGTTGTAGCCCATCTTCATGACGTAGGCCACGATGTCGCAGAAGTTGGAGGTCCCGATGTGGTTTATGGCGTGGATGTAGTCTCCGTTGATCTCATCCATCAGCACTTTTCTGGACCAATCATTCTGGTTGCAGTTGCAGTCGTCTGAGGTGGTGTTCCTGTCGTAGAGGGTATGGACCCCGAACCCCTCCGGAATCAGTTCTGCTATCCGATCTTTGTAGCTTGCGCCCCACCAATAGGCTACAGGTGTGGCAGGCTGGTCCTCGGGGTCGCCCTCATCGAATTTGGGATAGACCATGGGCTCCAGGTACTGGCCGACCATCCATATGCCCCTGAGGTAGCGGTCTTCGGAGCTGGTGGACTCGTAGGCTATCGTCTTTCGGACGAAGTTGGACAGCTCCTCGTGGTTGTCCACCGGTGCCCTTCCGACGTAGACCTCGGCCAGTAGGTCCACCTTCTTATTTATGGGGTCGACGTCTTCACCGTCTTTGGGCTCGCCGTAGATCCCGTTTCCGTTGCTGTCGTAGCTGCCGTCGAGGCAGGCGTAGTAGAGGTCTGAAAGGACATCAGGTGGCTTGCAGGGCCCGCAACAGGTGGCAGGGTCTGGCTCGTAGGCCCAAGCCCAAAGCCCCCTCGCGGGGACGATGGCGTCCCAGGTCTCGCCACCCACCCTATCTCCGTCACCGTCTCCGCCCAGGAGGACGTATCTGATGTTGTTCTTCCCGTAGGCGTCTTTTATGAAATCGCGGATCGCCTCCTGGTCTTCCTGGCGAGCGCTCCGCCTGTAGTTGGCGTAGATATCCTCTACGGTGACTATCGTCGCATTGACCCCTTTTTTGGTCTTCCAGGCGGCCAGGGCCTGGAAGTTGTAGGGACCGGAAGCGTTTTTCAGGTGCTCATTGGTGATGATGACGTACTCGTAATCTCCCTCCAGCAGAAGCGACTTGTTCTCCGTCGGCGCGAGATCCGAGACGTAGGTTATCATCTTCTCGGGGTTGTCGACGATCATGTTGACCTCCTCCCGATCCTCGGGAAGCCCTCTGAAATGGCTGAGGTCCAAAGTCTCTGCGGGTGATGTTGTAACCTCGACGTCGAAGGCCCCGAAGCTGTAGGCGTCACCGGTCTTTGGGATGTACTTTATCGGGTAGAGGTCGACGTAAAGAATACTGTAGCCGTGCTTATTCTGAACTCCGAGGACCGAGTAGGCCTCTTGTGGATAGAAGTCCGTCGATTCGTAGACCGCCTCGTCTCGGAAGAGGAACGTAGGGTTGGTCCAGTTATTCTGAGGTCGGCAGCTGGTGCAGTTTTTGGTGAAGCCTATGGGAACGGAGGTCTGGCCGGGCCTTATCGAGACCCTGCCGAGATACCTCTCGTTGCCGGGGATCACCTCGACTTCCCGGACCTCGCTGCCGTAGGGTATCAATATCCTGGCCGTCCTGAAGGGCAATACCGGCTCTCCGGGGACGATCATGCTCTCCAGCCCCGGAATCGTCACCGAGTCGTAAACCTCCTCGAGCCCTTCGGGGCCTGCCAGCGTCACCGCGCCCCTCTCCACCGTCGGCTCATCGAGGAGGTACTGCAGCGTGATCTTGCTCATGCTACCGGGATCGGCCTGGGCCAGAGCTGATGAAAAGATCGCCGAGCTCAAAGATAGGCCCACCAGGCAGATCAAGCAGACTGAAATAATTTTTTTCATAATTCTCCCTCATATCTCAGGACCATGCGGGTCGGGCGTCGGCTCTGACCTCCTCCAGAATAGGCATCTATCGGAGGATCTGACGCTCTCGTCTCCAGATCGACCCTCCAGAAAGCCGATCCCCTCCTCTGATCGAACTGTGGCACGGTCCCCCCTTCATTGCTTATAAATGTATATTGATCTTGAAAAACTATTTAACTGTTTCCCACGCCTCAAAAAAGTCCCTTGATAGGACGTCGTGGGATGGGGGTATAGAAAAGAGTGACGACCCGAGAAGGCGCGGATAGGTCCGGATACGACGGGTGAGGGGCCAAAGAGCGCCATCGGCCCCAAAAAAAGAAGCTGAGAGGAGAGGATACGGCCCTCAGCCCCTCTTCCTCCTCCTGAAGATGTAAGCTCCTGCGGCCACGACGAGGATCAGGGCGACGACCCCGGGAAGGGTGTAGGATCGGTCAGCTGGGTTCACGTTCACCGGGATCTTCATGCTCTCGGAGATGACGGTCTCGCCCAGGAGGTCCGTGTACTTGATCTCGCTGTTGATGCTGTAGGGCTTGGCTGTGGCGTCCGAGTCGACGTCGATCTTGAACTTCACCCTCCTCTCCTCGCCGGGAGCGAGGGAGCCGATGTAGGCCTGATCGTCGGTGGAAGAGAAGGGCTTGAAGACGGAGAGCCTCGCTATGGCGTCGGAGGCCTCCTCCTCGCCGATGTTCTTGTACGTCACCTCGATGATCCCGTCCTTCTCCCCCGCGGAGAGCTCGGCCTCAACCTCGGCGATCTCGAAGTCCGACTCCCTCTTGACGAATACGGGGATCGTTATCGTCGTGTTCGCCCTCTCGTACCAGAAAGAGGACTGGAAGCCCCGGAGGCCGACCTTGGAGTCCAGCTCGTTGGCGTCCACCTCGGCATTGTACTGATAGTCGTAAGAGAGGCGAAGCTGCAGAGGATACTCACCGGCGGGGGCGTGGCTTGATATTTTTATGGAGAACTTCATCGGATCTCTCGACTTCTCCCCCGACCTCAGGGCCTCGATCAGCTGGTCGCCGGACTTCACCTCGATGAGGCCCGATGAGGACAGGAGGGTTCCTATGATCCCCAGGGCCGTCGTCCTCTCCCGCTCGTAGTCGAACTCCCGGTCCGCCAGAGCCTGCTCCATCAAGGTATCCGCCTTCTTGTCGGCCTTAAAGCCCATGATTCTGCCGTAGTTGGTGAGGTCGACGTAGAGGGTGACGGTATCGCCCCGCTTGAACTCGTTCGTCCCCGCGAGGCTTGCGTCCAGCTGCGGCGACCCGAAGGCCGTCCAGTAATTATCCAGCGATACCGATGGTATGTAGTTCTCGGAGGCCCCGGCCGGCGTGGGGCCAAAGAGGGCGATGAACAGAAACGCGGCCAAAAGGCCGAGATCGACTATCTTTCTCAATCCTTCAACCTCCTGAGGGAGATGATGAGCAAGCTTGCGGCTCTGGCTTTTACTTCGGCTTTGTGGCCTCTCCAGTACTCGAGCCTGATCAGAAGCACTGGAAATACGGTGAAGGTGGCGAAGAGGGCGAATACGACCGAGAGGACGGTTATTATACCGAAGCTGCTGGTCATGGGGAAGGGGGAGGCTATGAGGGCGGAGAAGCCGAAGACGGTGGTGAGCCCCGAGGCTACTATGGCAGCCCCGATGCTTCCCGTCGCAGTGAAGAGCGCCTCCATGGCGTCATCGGTCTTCTCCCTCTCCTCGTAGAACCGCTCCATCGTCAGAATCGCGTACTCAGAGCCCACCCCCAGGATCAGCGCCCCCAACGTGGCGGTCATGGGGTTGTACTTCATCCCCGTGGTGTACATCACCCCGCCCATCCAGCCGATGACGATGAACATCGGAATTACCGGCATCGTCGCCTTCAACAGGTCTCTGTAAATCGCCAATAGGATGAAGAAGATCAGGACGAGGCCAATGAGGGTCATCCGCATCCTTCCGGTGGTTAGGGCGCCGATGACGGTGTTCATCACCGCCATCTCTCCCGTCTGAATCACCGATACTCCGGGCGGCGGCTCAAACCAGATCAGATCCTTGTCAACCTCGTTTTGGAGCCGCTCGGCACCCACCTGGCCCAGGTTGTCGAAGGCCTGGCCTATATCCAGGATGATCTGGGCGGTGTCGTGGCCGTCGATGTACTGATACTTGGCCTCTTCGGGTATTCTATCTAGGACCGCCACCACCCCGGATCTCTCCTCTGGAATCGTCCCCCCGTTGTAGCCCTTGATGATGGTGGCGAGGCTCGTGGCGCCGTAGACCTTGTCCCTCGACTCCACGACGTAATCTCCGAACTCGTCCATCCATCTCAGGGTCGCCGGATCGATCACGTCCCCCTGGACTATGATGTTCAGCTGGTCCTCGCCACCGAATATGTTATGCATATGTCGGAACTGGCTGAGGGGCGGCAGGTCCTGGGGTATGAACTCCATCATGTCCGTTTCTATGGGAACTTTCGTGTCAGCGTAAAGGCCTGCGCAGGAGAGGAGGACCGCCGCCGCCAGCACGATCTGCCACCTGTGAATGACGAAGGCCGCCGACTTCACGACCAGGGGGCCTATGGGGGACTTTTTCTCCTTCCTCTTATCGCCGTTCCGGCCGATTCTATTGCTCCGCCCTCGCTCCATCTGGTAGAGGACGGTAACCCCCACGAAGAGAGAGGAGAGGTAGCACATGATGATCCCGATCAGGCAGAGGAGGCCGAAGTCCCTGATCATGGGAACGGCTGACGAGAATAGGGAGAAGAAGCCCGCCCCGGTTATGATCAGGGCGATCAGGACAGCGGGGGCGGTGTGGGCCACCGTCTCTATGGCGGCATCGGCGATCGATCCACCCCGCTGGAACTCCTCCTCGATCCGGTTCTGAAACTGGATGGCGTAATCTATCCCCAGGCCGATGAGGATGGGGAAGGCCGCCATGGAGACCATGGTCAGAGGCACCTTTAGAAATCCCATCATCCCGAAGGTCCAGATGATCCCCAGAAAGACGATGGGCAGCGGCAGAAGGGGAAGGTGAACGTGCCTGAAGACGAGGAATAGGGCCACCACCATCAAGAGGCCGGAGATCATGAGGAGCGTTCCCATGGAGGTGTTCATCTCCCGCTCGATATCGTCGCCGAGGGCGATCTCGCCGGTGACGATGGTGTCTGCCCCTGCGGGAAACTCCGCCATCTCCACCGCGGAGTAAGCTTCCGGAAGGATGGCATCCATAGTCTCCATGGGTATGCTGGTCGGAAGATCGATGGAGATCAGGGTATGTCCCCGGTCCGGGAGGATCGCGTTCATCATGCCAGGGTTCGCCTCTTCAAGCCCATCCAGGATCTCGTCTACCCTTGCCTGACTATCGGGGACTTTTCGGAGGCCCGTCTCCTGGGCTTCGGCGTCCATCACCATCTCGGCTATGCTGACCGTTCCCAGGACGTTCTCCACCGTCTCCATCTGCCGGGTCAACCGTTCCATCGCCTTCAGGGCCTCGGGGGTTGTGACCGCATCCCCCTCCACCAGGACCACGATCGACTCCGTCCCGAACCTATCGTTGAAGAGGTGGTCGAACTCCACGTAGAGCCTGGAGTTCTCGTCGACGAAGGTCTCCGTCTCCGTCTCCATGGTGATCGTCTGGGCGAAGTGGATCGATGCCACCGTGAAGAGCGCCGCCATCGTCAGGATGATTATCGGGTTTGCCTCGATCCATCTTCCCAGCCTCTCTCCCCTGCTCGTGATCTTCACCTTCAGAATTTCGGTTTTCCATTCGGAATATTCCGAAACTTCGAGGCTTTCGGATTATACGAAATGTACTTAAAGCTTATGGCAGAACTCCTCTCGATGAGACGGGAAGATTTCCCAGCCGAGGAGGCGGCGAAGAGGTGCATGATAGACGCCAGCGTTCAGATGGCCAATATGCTGGGGCATAGCGACGCCGCCGGCGCCCTCATCGGATCGCTGTTTATGGCCGACGGCCCCCTCTCCATGGACGAGCTGGTGGAGGTGACGGGGTACAGCAAGTCCACCGTCAGCACCAACATGACCCCCCTGGAGAATCAGGGGATCGTCCGGAGGATCAGAAAGCCGGGGGATAAGAGAAACTACTACGTAGCCATGCGGAGCATAGATGAGACCTTCAAGGCCGAGAACGAGAAGATCAGGCAGATCATGCAGATCCACATCGCCGCCATCGACGAGGCCGAAAAGATCCTGGAGGAAGGCGAGGATAGCGCTGAGGCAGAGCGGCTCCACCGCCTCTTCAGCTCCATGAGGGAGGAGTGCTTCAAGGCTCGGAGGTTGATCGATCTGGTGAGCCCCTTCACCATAGACGATCTGATCGAGATCCTGGAGCGAGAGGTCGAGATCCGAGAGGCGGGCAGGAGTTGACCGGGAGGAGGCGGATAGGGAGAGAGACCGCTTTCGAGGAGGCTGGAGACTTCGAATCCGGCTCCCCCTACGAGAGCAGGCGGACGGAGGGGGTTGAGACCCTCCTCGGCGATCCGAAGTCCGCCATTCTGAAGCTATCTGCCCCGATGGTCGTATCGATGCTCCTCTTCTCCCTCTACAACATCGTCGACGCCTTCTGGGTGGCGGGGCTGGGAAGCGACGCCCTCGCCGCCATAGGGTTCGTCTTTCCCCTCTTCTTCGTCGTCCTGGGGATCGCCAACGGTCTCGGAGTCGGCGGAGGGTCGGCGATATCCCGCAGGATCGGGGCGGGGGACAAGACCGGCGCCGATCTCGTCGCCCAGCATACGATGGTGATCATGGCCGCCTTCTCCATCGTCTTCACCCTGGCCCTCACCATCTCGTCGGAACGTCTCTTCGTCCTCCTGGGGGCGGGCTCCGCTGCGACCCTGGCGGCGGATTACTCGAAGGTCATCTTCTCTGGCACCCTATTCATCCTCTTCTCCAACGTCGCCTACGCCATCCTGAGGGGCGAGGGCGATGCAAAGAGGGCGATGTACGCCATGGGGGTGGCGAGCCTACTCAACATCCTCCTCGATCCCATCCTCATCTACACCTTGGACTGGGGGATCAGAGGCGCCGCGGCGGCGACGGTCCTCTCCATAGCCGTCTCATCGGCGGTGATGCTCCGCTGGATGGTCATAAAAAAGGATACCTTCGTCTCCCTACATCTGGGGGGCTTTTCGCGCGATGGTGCCGTCGCCCGCGAGATCCTGCGGGTGGCGGTTCCGGCCAGCTTCGAGTTCGTATCCATCGCCCTCATGGGGATAGCGATCAACTTGATCATAGTCGCGGTCTCCTCCACCGACGGTGTGGCCGTCTGTTCCGTCGGGATGAGGGTGGTGAACATCGGGATGACCCCATTGATCGCCATGAGCACGGCGGTGATCTCGGTCTCCGGGGCGGCCTTCGGCGCCAGGGCCTTTCAGAAGATCGAAGCTGCCCACCTCTACTCGGTGAAGGCGGGCCTTCTCGTCGCCCTCCTCCTCTCGGGGGCGACCTATTTTTTTGCGCCCGCTATCGCCGCAGTCTTCTCCCGCACCGAGGCCTCTGCGGGCCTTGCTTCGGAGATCGTCACCTTTCTCCACGTGATGGCCTTCTTCTACCCCGCGATACCCCTGGGGATCTTCGCCGCCGCCGTCTTTCAGGGGGTGGGGAGGGGCAGGTCTGCCCTGGCCATCTCGGTTTTGCGGACGGTCGTCCTCAACCTGCTGCTGGTGACCCTCTTTGCGATGGTGCTCGGCTGGGGACTTCCCGGGGTCTGGTGGGGGATGGTGGCAGGAAACCTCCTGGGAGACGCCGTCGGTTATATCTGGGTGAGGAGCTACGTCGGAAAGCTCGTAAAAGGGGTGGGGTTTTGACGGAAGCTGGATGGATGCGACGGGAAACCTTGAATCTTGGGATCTACTTATGAACTCGGATAAAAGGCTCTTCGACGTCCTCTTCGTATCGGTCTTCGCCGCCATGCTCGGCCTGGGCATAGTCGGCCCCTTGCTTCCCATCTACGCCGAGAACCTGGGGGCTTCGGGGCTCTGGGTGGGGATGATCTTCTCGGGGTTTGCGGCCGCCCGGGCGATATTCATGCCCGTCGTCGGGAGGCTCTCCGACGAGTCAGGAAGAAAGAAGTTCATCGTCGCCGGCCTCTTCGCTTACGCCGTCCTCTCCCTGGGCTACGTGACGGCCGGGAGCGTCTACTCCCTCACCGCCGTCCGGTTCCTCCACGGCATAGCCTCAGCGATGGTGGTCCCCATCGCCATGGCCTACATCGGCGACCTTTCAAAGAGGGGGGAGGAGGGGACGTACATGGCGAGGTTTCAGGTCTCCTTCTTCCTGGGACTGGGGTCCGGCCCCCTCCTGGGCGGGGTGCTGAACGACGCCTTCGGCTTCTCGTCGGCTTTTTATGCCATGGCTGGCCTCTCAGCCCTCTCCTTTCTGGTGATCGTCCTCTTCCTCCCAGAGTCGGAGGGCCGATCCTCTTCGGCGAGGGGGAGAATCTCCTTTCGGGCCGTCTTAGGCCAGCCCGCCGTCCCGGCGATCATCGCCTTCACCGCCCTGAACGCCATAGTTCGCGGCGCGCTTCTGGTCTTCATGCCCCTCTTCGCCCCCGGGATCTCGGTACCTCCCGGCGAGGTGGGACTGATCCTCACCGTCTCCATCTTCTTGATGGCGATCTTTCAGGTGCCCCTGGGGAGGATGGCGGACCGGGGATCTGCCACCAGGATGATCCTCGCGGGCTCGATCGTATCCGCCGGAAGCCTGGCTCTGATCCCAAAGGGCAGCTCCTTTTGGGACCTCTTCCTCGTCGCCTCCGCCAACGGCCTCGGCAGCGCCCTGATGATGCCTGCTTTGATGGCCCTCACCGTGAAGATCGGAAAAAAGATCGGGATGGGCACGTCCATGGGGGCCTACAACACCGCCATGAGTCTGGGGATGATCACGGCGCCCCTTCTGGGTGGGGTGGTGATGGATGCATTCTCGATAAACGCCGTCTTCATCCTGGGAGGAGCGGTCGGCATCGGGGCCACAGTCGCCGCCTACATTACCACCCGCAGGGCGTTGGGCACCGTCGACTCCGATGGATCCTTCTGAGGGAAAGCCCGGACTCTCAAATCTCCTTTGAGGCCGACAGCGTGGCGAGATCCGTCTCTTTGGGGATGGTGAATCTGAAGACGCTTCCCTCGCCTGGGACCGATTCGGCCCAGATCTTCCCCCCGCAGGTCTCGACGATCTTCTTGACGGTGGCGAGGCCTATCCCCGACCCCTCGCCGGACCTCTCAAGCCTCGTGAAGGGGTCGAATATCCTGTCGTGATATCTCATATCGAAGCCGATGCCGTTGTCCCTGACCCAGAACTCGTACTTGCCACCTCGATCGATGCATCCCACCTCGATCTCGACACCATCTTTCGAATATTTCAGGCTGTTCTCCAGAAGGTTGGAGAAGATCTGCTTTATCCTGCTCCTCTCGCAGCTGATCACCGGAAAGTCCCCTTCCAGGGAGAGGTCCGCGGACTTGTCTTTTGCGAGAGGTCTTATCTCCTCAAAGGCCTCGAGGATCAGCTTTTCCAGGTCGACCTTCTCGGGCGGCGATATGATCCTCCCTATCCGGGAGTAGTCCAGGAGGTCCAGGATCAGCCGATCCATATTGGTGGCGATCTTCCCGATCCGGTCGAGGTACCTTCTGCCGGTCTCGTCGAGCCTCTCGCCGTAATCCTCCTGGAGGGCGAGGGCGAACCCCTGGATCCCTCTGATGGGCGCTCTCAGATCGTGGGAGATGGTGTAGGCGAAGCTCTCCAGCTCCCGGTTGAGGGCCTTGAGCCTCGTCTCGTACTCGATGGTCTGAGATATATCTCTCGCCACCGCGATCGTCGCCATGTGATCTCCATCGCTGCTGGTGACCGGGGCGAAGCTGATGGAGGCCGGGAAGGTGGACCCGTCCTTTCTAATGCAGGTAACCCGTCTTCGGCCGCCGTTTCCTTCGTTCTCCGGAACGTCCTCTTCCTCGAAGTCCAGGATGAAGTCTCTGTAGATCCTGCCGCGGGCCTCCTCCAGCCTGAAGCCGAACATCTCGAGGAGGGCCGGGTTGGCGAATAGAAGGTGGTTGGTCTTGCCGAAGATGGCGATGCCGTCGTTGGAGGACTCGATGGCGTCCATGAAGAGGAGCATCTGCTCCTCCAGCCAGCGATCGTAGGATATGTCGTGGCCGAAGGCGATCACCCTCTCGATCTCGCCGATCTGGCCCCTGACCACGCTCCACCCCCACTGGACCGCCATCGCGTCGCCGGTCCGAGTGATGACGGCGGCCTCCGTCTGTTCAGGGGGCTTCCCCTCGAAGATCGATGATACGTGGACTCTGAATGCTTCTCGATCGGTATCGGAGATGAGATGATCGAAGAAGTTGGTGCCGATCACCTCTTTTGCAGAGAGGCCGGTCACCTTCTCTGCCCCTCGGTTGAAGAGGGTGATCCTCCCCTGGGGATCGAGTCCGACTATGAAGAGGTCTGCGCCCTCGATTATGCCCCTGGAGAACTCCCGCTCGGAGCGGATCTCCTCCTCCATCTTCGCGTACTCGGTCATATCCTGGGCGGTGATCACGACTCCGATCCCGTTTCCGTCGCTGTCTTCGAGCTTTATGCCGCTCCAGGAGATGACCTTCTCCTCGCCGGACCGAAGATGCATCCTCGCCCTCTGACCTTCAGTGGTTCTGCCGATATCGATCTCGTCCAAAGCCCTGAGAAAATCGGACCTCTCTTCGTCGTCAGGGAAGAGGTCGGTCCAGATCTCTTTATCTCCCATAACCTCCTGAGCGGAGTATCCTGAGACCTTCTCGGCAGCCCGGTTCCAGAGGAATATCCGACGTCTCCTATCGATCACGAAGATCATGGGGCTTCCGATCTCGACCAGCTTCTCGCTCAGGTCCGCCAGCTGTTTGATATTCTCCTCCACTCGCTTTCGCTCGGTTATGTCGACGAGGGTGCCCCTCAGACCGACGGGCCTGCCGTCGCGGATGATCGGGCGGGAGTAGACGATCAGGTGGAAGGTCGTCCCCTCTTTTTTGAGGCCGGTGTACTCGTAACTGAAGACTCGATCTTCGTTCAAACTCATCCGGAAATTTTCCATCATATTCTCTCGGTCTTCATAGGCGAATACCTGAAAGATGTTGACGCCCTCCTCCAGGTCGTCGCGATCGTACCCGAATAGATCGAAGGCGGTTTGGTTGGCGAAGGTGACCTTGCCCTGAAGGTCGCATTCGAAGATCGGCTGGGGCAGAGCGTCCGCCATCTCCCTGAACCGTCGCTCGCTCTCCGCCAGGGCCATCTCCATCTTTTTGCGATCCGTTATGTCGAGAGCGATCCCTTCAACGGCGGTCACGGCGTCGTCTTCATCCCGGCTGATCCAGACGTTGCTGGCAAGCCATCGGACCTCGCCCGGCAAGGTGAGGACCCTGAACTCCTGATAGAAGCTCTTGGATCCATCCTCGATCTGCCGTTTTAGTTCGGAGATCACAGTCCCGAGATCTTCAGGATGGACCAGGTCTCCATCAAACGAAACGGCTCCGGAATAAAAGTCCTCGGGTTTGTATCCCAATTGGTTGACGTTCTCTGATACGAACTCGACCGGCCTCCCCAAAGGAAGGTTTTGGACAAAGGCGATGGCAGGGCTGCGGTTGACAATCCGCTCCAGCTCTTTTTGCTTCTCTGAAGCCTCGAGGATCGCCTCTTCCATCTCCTTGCGCCAGGCGATCTCCTGCATCGTCCCTGCCACCTTCGCGGGTTTCCCCGCGGCGTCCCTCTTCACCACCAGCCCCTGATGGTGGACCCATATCAGATCCCCGTCTCTGGAGTTCGTCCTGTAGTCCACGCTGAGGCGGTGGGTCTCTCCCGCGAAGAGATCCCTGAGCTGCGCCTCAACAGCAGGCAGGTCATCGGGGTGGATTGCTCTCTTCCAGGCCTTTATGTCGCTCTTTTCGCATGGCGGTAGTCCGATTATCTCGGCGTACCGGTCGTTGTGGGTCATCTCCTCCGTCTTTATGTTCCAGTTCCAGACGGCGAGGTCTGCCCCCTCAATGGCCAGGTTGAGCCTCTCTTCGCTCTCCTTGAGGGCCCTTTCGACCTTCTTCTGCTCCGTTACGTCCACCATGATCCCGTTGAGCCCCTTCAGCTCGTCGCCCTCGATGACCGGCCTTCCATAGGTTCGAACGACGTGAGCGATGCCGCTTTTGTCGATGAATCTATATTCGTTGGTTTTAGATCTGCCGTCGAGGGCTCTCTTCAACTTGGTTTCAAGGAGGCCGATGTCGTCGGGGTGGAGAAACTGGTAGACGCTCTGGCCCAGGATCTCATCGACCGAGTAACCGAATACCCTCTCGACGGCGGGGCTGATGTAAGTGATCTTGCCCAGGGGATCGACGATGTAGATCACACCGTCGAGGTTCTCCACCAGAGTCCGGTACCTCTCCATAGACCTTCGCAGCGTCTCTTCTGTCGCCAACAGCTCTTCGTCTCTTTTTTGGAGCGTCTTCGCCGATCGATGGATCTCTTTCAGGCTGGCCGAGAGCTCTTCGAGGCTCGAGACCAGATCTTCTCCAGGCAAGCCCGCTCCTCGGCAGAGCTCTCTGGTCAGACCTTGCGCTTTCTCGATCTCATCTTCCAGGATTTTGTAGCTCATATCGTCAACAACTCCGCCGAAGGTTCCAACTTTTCCTGGCCAATCCCCGATCTCCATCTCGGAAACATCGAAGACCTTCCGAGATTCAGGGTTCGAGATCGCTTCCGATCCTGATCTCTATCCTTCGATCTGGACTAAGTTCGATATAAAAATTTGTATGATGGCCGCCCGTCGATCCGTCATCCATTTGGGCGGATCGTCAGATCCTGGTCCTCTCCCTTCCCGCAAAGAGCTTGCGTGCGATCTCCTCGAGGCCCAGCTCCACTTCCATCACCCGGATCTCCCCGGCCTTCGCCCTGGTCATCGGCCTTTTTGGCGCGGCGCTGCAGCTTCCGGCGCCCGCCGTCGCCCGATATGTGCCGATCTTTCGGGCGAGGTCGACGATCTCGGACTTGTCCATGGCGATGAGGGGATGGTAGATCGGAAGGTCGATCCCCGACTGCTCTGCCATGATGTTCGCCGGGGTCTGGGAGGCGACCTGGCCCAGGGAGTAGCCGGTCACAACGCCACAGGCCTCCTCCTCTTCCATCACCAGGCGGGCTATCCTGTACATCAGCCGCCGGCAGAGGAGGCAGGTGGCCCGAGGCTCGGCATCGCTTATCCTCGAGAGCCCCTCACCCATCGGAACCTGGATGAAGTTCACCTTCCTTCCGGCGGTCCACCGCCTCAGGGCCTGGGCCGACTTTTTGGCCTGGGGGAGGGCGTCGACGTAAGGCCTCGCGTCAAAATAGAGGAGCGAGGTCGGACAGCCCCGGCGCATCATCATCCAGGCGGCTACCGGTGAGTCAATCCCCCCTGATAGGAGAGCGAGCATCCGCGGCTGGGTGCCGAGGGGAAGACCCCCCACGCCCTTGACGACGTCTGTGAAGACCAGGACCTTCTTCTCCCTTGCCTCGACGAAGATCTCGAGCTCTGGATCGCTGAGGTCCACCTTCGCCCCTGTCCTCTCCTGGACGGCGCCGCCGACCTCCACGGCTATCTCGGTGCTCGATATCTCGCCACCGCCCCGCCGCGACCTTATGGCGAAGGACTCAGGACGCCGCTCGACAGCGATCTGTGAGGCGACCTTCTTGATCGCCTCGAGGTCGGGCTCACAAGTCCAGACCGGGCTGGTCGAGACGACTCCAAAAACGTCGGCTATAATCGCAGTCGCCCTGGGGTCGGAGGCTAGGACGAAGATCCTGCCCCTCTCCAGAGACAACTGGTGATCTATCCCCGCCTCCTTCAGATCGAAGACTATGTTGGAGGCCAGGATCCTCTCCCAACTCTTCCTGGTCCAGGCGTCCTTGAGGGCGATCTCGCCGTACCTGACCAGGACCGAGTCTGGTGAGGGCATATCGACCTTTACCTGGTCGCTATGGCCTTCGCGGACCGCGCTATCTTCCTTCTCCTCGCCCCAGAAGAGGTGTACTTCTGCATGGGACCTGGGTTCTTGTGAGAAGCCTCGGAGTTGGCAACCTGTCTGATCTGTCCCTTTCTTCCTTTAATCTTGGTCCATTCAACGCTTCCTGTCTTTCCCATAAGCCGTAACTATCCGGACCGATCTTAAATAGGTTTCGAGGGAAGGGGGCACAGGCCGGTCGGGCACTCTTCCAGTGGGGGTGCCAGAAGGGATCTTCGAGGTAACTCTTTTAACGGGACCTGCCATCAATCCAACCGTGAACCGCGAGATGGCCCTCCCCAGAATTCAGGTAAGCAAGTCCACAGCTCTCGTTATCTTTGGTCTTGGGATATATCTCGCCTACCTCCGGCGGCTGGGCTTCGGCGAGGTCGCCGAGAGCCTGGACGGCGTGAGCCTGGCGATATTCTCGGCGGCCCTAGTCCTATCCCTCCTCATGGTAGCCTTCAACGCCCTCTCCTGGAAGAGGGTGGCCGAGGAGCTGGACCGCGGGGCGTCTTTAAAAGAACTATTCCTGATCTACCTATCCAGCATCTTCCTCAACAACCTCATCCCCTCGGGGAGCTTCTCTGGAGAGACCGCCAGGATCTACTTTCTGGACAAGGTCGGCAGAAGATCTCGATTCGACGCGAGCTTCGCATCCGTCGCCGCCAGCAGGATCATCACCTCTGTTCCTTTCCTCCTCGGCATGGTCCTGAGCCTTCCCTATCTGGTATTCCGATCTTCGGCTCCGAGCTGGGCCCTCACCACCTGTTTTATCATGATGATCTTCTCGGTCTCGGCGGGCTTCGCCCTCGTCGGGATCTGCTTTGAAGAGCGGTTGCTGAAGAGGATGGTCGGCACCGCCATCGGCCCCCTGGAGAGGATCTTTCATCGGGAGCTTGATCGCGAGGTCTGCTACGATGCGGCCTCTGGATTTCAGAGATGTATGCACCTTTTGGGCCAGAAGAGGGGAGCCGTCCTCGAAAGCCTCCTCTGGGCCTTCGCCGGCTGGCTCTGCCTCGAGATGGTGGCCCTAGCAGCCTTCAAGTCTCTTGGGGTCGACGTATCCCCCCTCGCCATCTTCGCCGTCTACTCGGTGATCATCGTCTTTCAGACTCTGCCTCTGGGCCTTCCCGGAGGCGTGGGCCTGGTGGAGATACTGATGACCGCCCTCTTCTCCGCCGTCGGGATACCCATCTACGATGCCGCCGCCGTCACCATCCTCATTCGCCTCGTCCAGCTCTGGTTTCTCGCCCTCCTCGGCGGCATATCGACGGTCCATCTGATGAGACGGATCGAGAGGAATCGCAATGACAGAGCGTCTTCGTATAGCACCTCCTGACGCCGAGATCTGAAATAAAGTTAAATACCATCAAGGCGTCAAGGCCACCCTAGCGGGACAGTAGGGTAGCCTGGTCGATCCTCGAGCGTTTGGGACGCTTGGACTGCGGTTCAAATCCGCGCTGTCCCACCAATATTATACAAGTTTCTAAATGGCCGCATCTCACATCTCTCAGAGACTTATTGCATATCATAATCTTCACCTCTCTTCGAGGCCAAAACCAGCCTCGATTTATGAAATCTAATATATACAATTCATATCACGGGACACTCCGGGCCCACGGTCCCGGCTCCCTGGCAAGGGAGAGGAGGGAAATTGAAACGGTATATCTCACCAGAGAGCTTTCGGGGCGGGCCCGGAGATCACGAGTCTTGGTCCCTCATCCCTCCGCCCGGAGGGCCTCGATGGGGTCGAGCATGGCGGCCTTGTTGGCGGGATAGATCCCGGCGATGGTGGTGATCAGAACGCCGAAGATGAGGCCGAAGGCGACGGACGTGAGGGTCACCTCGCCGACCCGATAGCCCTTCTCCGGGGCGGCGATCTCTACCAGGGACAAGGGACTTCTCCTGGATCTCCGGCGGGCTGGCCGTTTTGAGCCGTCCCCGGGTGGGGAGCCAGAAAGGTCAGCCTGTAGCTCGACGTATCGCCATCCTCCTTCAGCGTCAGGCTCCCCTCCCCCACCTGGACCCCGTTATCATCGCAGGTTTCGATGGTGAGGTGACCCGTCAACCGACCTTCGGCGCTCCACGACCTGGAGCCAAAATCCGCCAGGTCGGCATCGAGGACGGAGCAGCTGCCTTCTGAGGTCTGGTTGATGTTGATCAGGATGTATCGTTCGTCGCCCAGGATCATGCCACCCCTTTTGGTCGTCTTCCCCCCAGACATCGAGATCTCCTCTCGTATCTCATCGAGGCTCCTGTTCTCTTTCAGCAGATCTCTGGCCAGGGCAGGGGGGATCTGTTTGGTATCTATCAGCCATATGTGCAGGAAGCAAGTCTCGCCCCTCTCCAGGGCGACCCCCTCCGCCCGGAAAGGACCCCCTGGCGGACGTCCATTCCCCAGAGATCCATATTCGAGGCGAGGTCCCCCTGCCCCAGCATCTGGCGGGAGGGGTTCGAAAAGATCCGCCTCCGAAAAGGGAACTACCCCCGGGGCCGGACCTTCTTCGAAGGGGGAGGAGAGGGCCGTGGTCATGAAGGAGATCATCATCGCCAAGAGGACGGAGTTCTTTGCGATCTTCACGATAGATCAGCCCTGGGAAGGCGCTTCCAGGTGGACCGTGTACCTGCCGCAGAGGATCCCCTGGCGTATCACCAGGAGACCTCGAGCAGACCCCATCCCCTCTTTAGTCTCTATGCGCCCGACCACGTCGCCCGCTGCCTCAGAACGCCAGATCCCGTCTCGCGCTTCCCGAATCTCGGCGAGGTCGGCCGAAAGGACGGTCTCGGAGTCCCGGGATCTGAGATCTAAGTCCACCAGCCGGAAGCATTGCCCGTCAAGCCTCATCTTACCCCGATATATGAAGGAGGGGTTCGCCTCCTCTTCGATCAGCATCTTGATCTCCTCCAGGCTCTTTCTGTTCTGCAGGAGGTCTTTGATCTGGGCGGGGCTGAGAAGTCTCAGCCCTTCGATCTCGATCCTGAGGGGACGGGCCGAGTTGGAGGACGACCCCGCAGGTCCCAGGGCAAAGCCGCTCTTGACCAAGACGGTCTTTATGGGAGCGGCAGTCGAGCCGATCGGAGATTTTGAAATGGTAATATTTTTCATCATCTAATCTGATCGTCAAATCCTCCCCTACCCTGCTGCATTCCGGCACCGTCCACTCCGA